>JADLDQ010000234.1 GCA_020846575.1 Burkholderiales bacterium | reverse complement strand
GCGCGTTGCAGACGCCGGCGATACTCGCCGCCGACCTCGAACGCCACAATGCGGGACTTGAACGTGAAGATCGAAATGCCTGATGTTCGCATCCCGGGCGAAGCCCTCGCGTATCGTCGCGAGATTGAGCGAGTGTCGTGTCTCGTAAGTGTGTACAGGATCAGGCCACCTGAGAAGCAGTCGCCTCGCGTGCCCGCCGGATCTTTCCCAGGATGTCTTCACCTTCAGCACTCCAGCAATAGGGTTTGGGATGCAGATTGCGCTCGCCGAGATAGCTTTCGAGGGCCAGGGTGAGTTCGCGCATGCTGCGAAAGCTGCCATCACCGATGGCGTCTTCGCTCAAGTCGCAGAAGCAGCGTTCCACCCGATTCAGCCAGGAGCCGGAGGCCGGCACAAAGTGCATGTGAAAGCGCGGGTGGCGAGCCAAACAGGCTTTGACGCGGGCATGCTTATGCGTGCTGTCGTTGTCGGCGATCAAGTGAAGCGCCAACTGGGAGGGCGTGTGCCGGTCGGTCTGGCGCAGCTGCGTATCGAGAGCGCCACGAACCGCGCGCCATCACCCCCGCGGCCAGAACTGAATTGTGATTTATGATTCGCCGATGGATGCACCGAAGAAGCCGCCCAGAACCACCAAGGGAGACATGACCCGTCACGCGATTCGCCGGGGCGCCAAGCGCGTCTTCGCCATCGACGGGTTTCACAAGGCCAAGATCGCCGACATCATGGCGGCGGCCGACCGCTCACCCGGGGCCTTCTACATCTACTTCGCCAGCAAGGAGGAGCTGCTCTCGGAGCTGCTCGAGGAGTTCCGGACCCAGTTGCGCCGGTCCATCAATCGTCCAGTCGATCCGGGCGAGAGCCCCCTGGCGAACATCGGAAGTTCCGTCTCCATGTTCTGGCGCATCTATCGCGAGAACTGGCCGATTGCGACAGCGGCGTTTCAGCTTTCCATGGTCGACCGCGAATTCGCGAGCCGATGGCGCGATTTCCGCCGATTCGGCATCAAGGCGCTGGCGATGGTCATCCGCGATGCGCAAGGTGAAGGCTACTGCCCGGGGCTGGACGCGGAGATGGCCGCTTCCGCGCTCTGTTCGATGATCGAGTACTCGTGCTACAACTGGACGGCCAAGGGCGGCGACTTCCCCGAGCGCCACGTCGCCGACGAAGTCGCGGTGCAGGTCCTGATGACGCTCATCCTGAAGGCGATCGGCTGGCGTGGCGAGGCAGCCCCCGAGGGCGGTGGAACGAGCGCTCGCCGCAGAGGCTCCGCGCGCAGAGGATCCGCAAGAGACGGCGGCCGCGGGTTGCCCAGGGCCGCGCCGGGAAAAAACTAACTCTGGATTTACTTTTCGCCCGGTCCGTGCTCCAATTCATGCCTGCACTGAAGGCCAGACAGGGAGAGGCAAGTGAGCTTCCAGGCGAATCCGCTGCGCCTGCTCGGCAGCCGAGACCCGGGCACAGGCGTCGCCTGCTATCCGCCGAGACAGTTTGCCGTCGATGGGAGCCTGCGGCCGTGTGAGCCGGTCGAACTCTCGACCACGGGCGTCCTCTACGCCTGGACGGAGTTCGCCCAGGTCGCATACGGGCAGGTCGATCTGCCGGAGGGCCCGCGAATCCTCACTCGGCTCGCTCCCGGGGTCCATGAGATCGGTGCATCGTACGTGCTCGAAGCCGACCCCGAACAAGGCTGGAGATTCCGCCGTGCGTGAAGTGTTCGTCGTCGGGGGAGGCATGGCCCCGATCAAGGCATACCCGCTGGGGATGGGGCGGCAGGTGGCGCGTGAGGCCGGCGTTGCCGCGCTGAAGGACGTGGGGTGCACATTTCAGGAGATCGACGCCTTCTACGCCGGCGTCGCGCAGGCGAACTCGCCCCGCGCGGTTGCGGTGGCCAAGGAGTTCGGACTGACCGGCATTCCCGTCCATCACATCGTCAACGCGTCGGCGAGCGGCCTTGCGGCCGCGCACCATGCAGCGCTCGCGATCCAGTCCGGGCGGCACGATATCGTGCTCGTCATGGGCTACGACCTGCCCGAGCGCGCCGAGGATCCGTTCAAGGCGCAGGGTTTTCTCCCGCCCGTTGCGCTGTTTGCCATGTGGGCGCAGCGACGCATACTGGAGACCGGCACACGGCCAAGGCATCTGGCGATGGTGGCCGCGAAGAACTGGAACTACGCGCGCAGCAACCCCTATGCCGCGCGCCAGGCGGACCACGAGGTCACGGCAGACGAAGTTCTTGCCAGCAAGATGGTCGCGCCTCCCCTGAACGCCATGATGTGCACGCCGTGGGTGTTCGGTGCGGCCGCGCTCGTGCTCGCATCCCGGGAGGGATTGCGCCGCCTGCCCGGGCTACGGTGGCCGATCGCACGGCTGGCCGCCAGCGAGGCGCAATCGGAGGTATACGGCGAGCACCACATCTTCGAGGGAGCTGTGGTCGGCCCGCCGCAGATCACTCAGAGCACGGTTGCTGCCGCCCTGGAGCGGGCCGGCGCAGGCCCCCGGGATCTCGACGTCGTCCAGGTTCACGACGCTTTCGCCATCGAGGAACTGGTCTACTACGAACTGATCGGCCTGAGTCCTGCGGGCGAGACCGAGCGCCTCCTCGAGCAGGGCGCCTTCGGCCCCGGCTCGCGCGCGAACTTCGGCCTGCCGGAAGTCTCGACCGACGGCGGCCTTATCGCCCGCGGCCATCCGGCCGGGCCGACGGGCGTGTGTCAACTGCTGGAGACGCTGCGCCGCTTCCGCACGCACGAAAACGACCGGGTGGGTATGTGTCATCTGCTGGGCGCCGGTTCCACCTGCATCGTGCAGGTGCTGACGCGCACCGAGGCGAGGCCATGAGCGGAAACCCCGGGTCGCAAGCCGACGCAGGGCTGCAGTTTCCGCACTCGCCGCTCATCGCCTTGCGCCAATCCGTGGCGCGCGGCGCGGCGGGCTACTTCTCGGCCGGCGATGGACGGATCGATTTTTCCGATCTCGATCGACGTTCCGATCAGTTCGCCAATTTTCTTTCGGAGTGCGGCGTGAGGACCGCAGACCGGGTGGCGGCGCTGATGGACAACGGGATTTCCCTCATCGTCGCCATGCTGGGATGCATGAAGCACGGTGCGATCTGGGCCCCCGTGAACACGTCGTTCCGCGGCGAATGGTTGCGTCACCAGCTCGTGGATTCGGAGCCGGCGCTGCTCATCGTCGACGGCGCCTGTGTGGATGCCCTGGCGACGGTGCGCGAATCGCTTCCGGCACGCTGCCGGCTCCTGCTGCACCAGGCGGCGGGTGCGTGGCCGTACGGTCACTGCGCAGACTTCGACGACTATCTCTCGGCCGGCGCAGGCCGGCCGGCGTTCCAGCCCGAGCCCGACGGCATCAGCCATCTCATCTATACCTCCGGCACCACGGGACGGTCGAAAGGCTGCCTGATCAGCCACAACTACCTGTGCAACTACGCCCGCCTGCTGCAGCAGAATGCGCCCCGCCAGCGCGAGGAGGTGCTCTACAGCCCGCTGCCCTTGTTTCATCTCGCGGCCACCGCGCATCTGGTGCTGAACCTCGTGCTCGGCGCCGGTGCCCACTTCGCGAGGCGCTTTTCGGTCAGCGGGCTGTGGGACGAGGTCGAGCGCACCAAGGCGAGTTACGTGCACCTGATGGGAACGATGGCCTCGCTCGTCGCCGCCGCGCCTGACACGGCCGCCTCGCGACGCTGCTTCGGCAAGGTGCGAGTCCTGGCGAGCGCCTGGTCCAGCGAAACCGCCGCGCGGCTGAAGGAACGTTTCGGTATCGGGTGCTCCGACCTGCGCATGTACGGTCAGACCGAGGCCGCATTTCTCGCGACGCTGCGCGGACATCCGCTGCGCGAGCGGACGATAGGCCTGCCGACGGACTCGTTCGACGTGCGGGTCGTCGATGAGGTCGATCGGGAAGTGAGCCGCTGTCAGGTGGGGGAGATCGCGTACCGCCCGCGCCAGCCGAATGTCATGTTTTCCGGCTATTGGCGAAACCCCCAGGCAAGCTGGGAGCGGTGCAGCAACCTGTGGTGGCACAGCGGCGATTTCGGCTGGCAGGACGAGGAGGGATACCTCTACTTCTCGGATCGGGGCGACGACCGCATGCGCCGCGGCGGCGAGAACATCTCGTCGCTTGAACTGGAACAGGCGTTCCTCGCTCATCCCGACCTCCAGATGGTGGCTGCCCATGCCGTGCCGTGCGAGTGGGGCGAGGACGAGGTCAAGATCGTCGCCGTCCCGCGCGCGGGGACCGCGCTCTCGGCGCAAGATTTGTGGACCTGGGCGATACCTCGTGTGCCGCGCTTCGCGCTTCCGCGCTACATCGAACTGCGCAGCGATCTGCCGCGCAACCCGACGGGCAAGGTACTCAAGTACGAGTTGCGCAAAGACGGCGTGACGCCCGGCACCTGGGATCGCGCGGCTGCGGGGATCCCTGCACCGGAGCGCTAGAGCCTGGCGGGCGAGCAACACATGAACACGAACTCCCTTACGGCGCTGGCCTGCCCCCGATGAACGAGCCGCACCTGCCGCAAGCGCCCTGCCGTCGCACGCCGGGGACCGCGGCAAGCATCGTCATGGGCGAGCGGAAGATCGACCTGGCGGCGTTTGAGGAGCGCGTCTCGCGCGCGGTGAGCGGTTTCGAAGCATTGGGGGTGCGAGAGGACGACGCGGTCCTGCTGCTGCTGCGCAATGACATCGCGTTCCTCGAGGCATCCGCCGCACTGAGCCGCCTCGGCGCCTACCCCGTTCCCGCGAACTGGCACGGCCGGGCCGATGAGGTCGAGTTCCTGATTCGGGACTCGGGCGCACGCACGGCGGTCGTACACGCCGATCTCGCCCCTCTGGTCGCCGGCGCGGATCGCCTCCGGCTGCTGTGGGTGAGAACCCCCAGCGAAGTCGCAGCGGCCTATGACTTGGCGGACGCTCAATGCGGAGTCCCCCCTGGCGGCACGGACTGGGAGTCATGGCTCTGTGCTCATGCGCCGGCAAGCGCACCGGCGCGGCCCTCCCGCGGCGCCATCGTCTACACCTCCGGTACGACGGGCATTCCAAAGGGCGTGCAGCGCAATCCCTATCCGGACGCGGAGCGGGAGCGGCTCATGTCGGTGATGATGCGTGGCGCCTTCGGACTCACCCAGGGGTGCAGGACCATCGTCTGTGGTCCGCTCTACCACGCCATGCCGAACGTGCACGCGAGAAACGCGCTGGCCGCTCTTGGGCCCGACGGCGTGATCGTGATCGAGCCGCGCTTCGACGCTCGGCGTCTGCTCGAGCTGATCGAGGGGCATCGCATCCAGCAGCTCATCCTCCCGCCGGTGATGTTCATCAGGCTGTTGCGCCTGCCGGAGCCGGCGCGCAGGCGTCACGATCTGTCCTCGCTTCGCTACGTCATCCATTCGGCCGCACCATGCCCGCTCGACATCAAGAGAAAGATGATCGAATGGTGGGGCCCGATCATTCACGAGTTCTACGGGACGACGGAGACCGGACTCATCACCCTGGCGAACGCCGAGGAGTTTCTGCGCAAACCCGGAACGCTCGGCAGGCCCGTCCCTCAGGCGAAACTCAAGGTGATCGACGAGCACGGGCGCGAGGCGCCGGTGGCGACGCCCGGGGAGATCTGCGCCATCAATCGGCTCTACCCGGACTTTACCTACCGCAATCTGCCCGGGGAAAGGCGGAAGCTCGACCGCGCAGGCCTGGTCGCCACGGGAGACATCGGCTACGTGGATGAGGACGGTTACCTCTTCCTGTGCGACCGCAAGACGGACATGGTCATCTCCGGCGGAGTCAACATCTATCCCGCTGAAATCGAGGCGCATCTGCACGCCATGCCCGGTCTGCGCGACAACGCGGTGTTCGGCATTCCCGACGAGGAGTACGGCGAGGCGCTGGCGGCCTACGTCGAGACGATGCCCGGGGCGCAGGTCGACGAGAACGAAATCCGCGCCTATCTGGCGCAACGTCTCGCCAGGTTCATGCTGCCCAAGGTCATACGGTTCGTAGCCGCGCTGCCCCGCGCCGATAACGGCAAGATCTACAAGCGTCGCCTGGCTGAACCCTACTGGCAGGGTCTGGACCGGCGCATCTGAAGACCCCAGGAGGTGGACCATGTCAGCCATGTCATTGCTTCTGAAGCGCGCCCTCGAAGCCGTCCTGCTGCTCGCCGTCGCGACGCCGGCCCTGGCCCAGTCCGCGGGGAACTTTCCCAGCCGGCCGATCAAGATACTGGTGGGTTTCCCCGCGGCAGGCAGCACCGACAGCGTCGTTCGCCTGATGGCTCAGGCGGCATCGAAGAGCCTCGGCCAGCCGGTGGTGATCGAGAACAGGCCGGGTGCAGGGGGTGCGATCAGCATCGTCCAGATGAAGAACTCGCCTCCTGACGGCTATACGCTGGCGCTGCTGACGCTGGCGGTATTCCGCTCTCCGGTCGTCGAGGACGCCGGCTACGACCCTATCGACGACATCACATACGTCATCAGGCTCACCAACGTGCAGTTCGGCGTTGCCGTTCTCGCGGACGCTCCGTGGAGGAACTGGCAGGATTTCGTCGCGTATGCGAAGACCCATCCTGAAAAGATCAGCTACGGCGTGCCGGCCGGGCTCGGCAACAGCGCACACCTGCTCATGGAGGAAATCGCCGGGCACGAGCGCTCCAAGTGGACGGCCATCCCCTACAAGGGCAGCGCCGACCTGGCGCAGGCGTTCATCGGCCGTCATATCGCGGTGTCCGTCGACGGCTCGGGCGGCTTCGGGCGCCTGGTCGATTCCGGCAGGGCAAGGCTGCTCGCCATGGCCAGCGAGGAGCGCTCCCCGCGCTGGAAGGACGTGCCGACGCTCAAGGAGCTGGGCTACAACGTGGCGGTCGATTCTCCGTGGGGCCTGGGTGGTCCGAAAGGAATGGACCCCCGGGCGGTGCAGGTCGTGCACGACGCCTTCAAGAGATCGCTGGAGGATGCGGCGGTGCAGAACATCATCACGCAGTTCGGCCAGGGCATTCGCTACATGGGCCCGGCAGAGTACGCGCGCTACGCGGTCGAAGCCTACAAGGCCGAGCGCGCGCTCCTGACCAAGTACGGATTCGCCAAGAAGCGTTGATATCCCGTGGACCAGACCGCCCAACGAAGAGAGGTTCTCATGCAGATGCTTTCCGCGCTGTCCATCCCGACCAGGTTCGCGCTTGCCGCGGCGGCGATCGGCATATGGGGTGCCGCCCAGGCCGATGTCTTCCCGTCGCGAACGGTGAAGCTGGTGGTTCCCTTCGCGCCCGGCGGCGGGGCCGATGTGCCCGCGCGGCTCGTCGCCGGACGGCTGGCCGAGCTCTGGAAACAACCGGTCGTGGTCGAAAACAAGACGGGAGCCGGCTCGATCATCGCGACCGATTCGGTCGCCAAGTCTTCTCCCGACGGTTACACGATCCTCGCGAACGTGGCGCTGATCGTGCAGAACCCCAGCCTGCACGCGAAGCTGCCCTACGACACGTTCAAGGACCTGCGGCCGGTCACGATTCTTACCAACGAGCAGCTTCTGCTCGTCGCGTCCGCCGCGACCGGCGCCACGACGCTGGGCAATCTTCTCGCGTCCATCAAGCGCGCCCCCGCGAAGTACGTATTCGGATCGTACGGGGCCGGCTCGACGTCGCACCTGCTGCTGCAACAGCTCAACCAGGAGGCAGGGGTCACGCTCCTGCACGTTCCCTACAAGGGAACGGCTGCCGCTCTGCAGGCGCTGCTGGCGGGCGAGGCGCAGGTGGCGATACTCAACTACGGTACGGCCAAGGCTCAGATCGATGCGGGGAAGCTGCGCGCCCTGGCGGTGACCGGAGACAAGCGCTTCCACTTCCTGCCCCAGGTTCCGACGTTCGAAGAGCAGGCAGTGAAGGGGTTTACCCTGTACAGCTGGGTCGGGTTGTTCGTGAACGGCGCCACACCCGATCCAGTCGTCGAAAAGATCGCGGCGGACGTGACGCGAGTGCTGGCGCTGCCCGACGTGACCGATCGCATCCGCCAGTTCGGGCAGCAGCCGGGAGGAGGGACACCGCAGGCCTTCGCGGAGATCTTCCGTCGCGATTTCGAATACTACGCGCGCATCATCAGGACCTCCGGCATCCGGGCGGACTGATCCGCAGGCAAGGCCCCGGCAAGCGCCGGGGCCGGCGCAATCGGCGCGACAGCCCCTGCCTCGACGAAGGAACGTGATGGTCGATCTCGGTTTCAAGCGCACGCTGTTTCGCCCCGAGCACGAAGCGTTTCGCTCGCAGGTGCGGCGCTTCATCGCAGCAGAGATCGTTCCCAACCACGCCCACTGGGACGCCGAGCAGGAGGTGCCGCGCGAACTCTGGCGCAAGGCAGGCGCTCTGGGCATGCTCGGATGCACGGTCCCCGAAGAGTATGGCGGACCCGGCGGGGACTGGCTCCATGACGTGATCGTGCTGGAGGAATTGGCCGCGGCACATGCTCCGGGGCCGGGGTTTCCCGTCCATACGGAGATGGCGATGCCCTATGTGTCGAACTTCGCCTCCGAGGCGCTCAAGAAGACATGGCTCCCCAAGCTGGTGGCGGGCGAGGCGATCGCCGGGGTGGCGATGACGGAGCCCGATGCCGGGAGCGACCTGCACGCCATACGCACCCGGGCGGCGCGCACGGCGCACGGCTACGCCCTATCCGGCCAGAAGGTATTCATCACCAACGGCTGCTGCGCCGACGTGCTGGTCGTTGCAGCCAAGCTCGCGGACTCCTCGAGGGCGATTTCGCTCTTCCTGCTGGAGACGAAGAGCCCCGGTTTCAAGCGCGGGCGCAAGCTCGACAAGCTCGGCAATCGGGCGCGGGACACCGCGGAGCTCTTCTTCGACGGCGTGGAGATTCCCGCCGGCAACCTCATCGGCGTGGAGGGAGAGGGCTTCGGCTACCTCATGCAGGGTCTTGCGCGCGAGCGCCTGGCCATCTGCGTTACCTGCCAGGCGCGCGCCGAGGCGGTGCTGCGCGACACCGTCGCCTATGTCGAGGAGCGGCATGTCTTCGGCCGCGCCCTCTCGACCTACCAGAACACCCGGTTCTGTCTGGCACAAGTGAAGACCGAGGTCGCGGTGGGACGGGTGTTCGTGGATCGCATGATCGAGTCGTATCTCGCAGGCGAGCTGGACGGTTCCACGGCCGCCATGGGCAAGCTCTGGCTGAGCGAGATGGTGGGCCGGGCGGCCGATGCCTGTCTGCAGTTACACGGCGGTGCGGGCTACATGAGCGAAACCGCTGCCGGGCGCGCGTACATCGATTCACGCGCGGAACGGATCGCCGGCGGCACGTCGGAAATCATGAAGGAAGTCATCGCGCGCACTGTGTTTCCGGGAAGTGCGGGCAGGGAACGCAGACGCTAGGAGCCGGCAGGTGATCGATTACGACTTGGACAGCGGCGGCGTTTGCCGCATCACGTGGAACAACCCCGGCGCACCGGTGAATGTCCAGAATGCGGCCGCCATCGGGGCATTCATCGAGGCGGTCGACAGGGCGCTCGCCGATCCGGCGGTGAAGGGCGTCATCGTCGCGTCCGCCAAGCGCGAATTCATCGCCGGGGGCGACCTGGACACGCTGCGCCTGGTTTCCTCGCCGCCAGAGGCCAGGAACCGCGTTGCCGCCATCAATGCCTGCTTCCGGCGCATCGAGACGAGCGGGAAACCCTTTGTCGCGGCGGTGAACGGCAGCGCCCTGGGGGGCGGATTCGAGCTGGTGCTTGCGTGTCACCGGCGCATTGCCGCGGACAACGCCGGAGCGCGACTGGGCTGTCCGGAGGTGAAGCTTGGTCTCATTCCAGGCACCGGAGGCACCCAGCGACTGCCGCGGCTCGCCGGTGTCGAGGCGGGCTCGGGGCTGCTGCTCAAGGCGAAGACGGTCGGCGTCGGCCAGGCGGCGGCGCTTGGCATCGTGGACGAGGTCGTGCCCGCGCAGGATCTCATTTCTCGCGCACGTGACTGGCTGCTGTCCAATCCGGCCGTCCGGCAACCCTGGGATCGTCCGGATTTCCGCTACAAGGATTTCCAACCCGGCTCGGAGGCGTGGCGCAATTTCTTTACCGTCGAGGCGCCGCGCCTGCTGGCGGCGATCTCAACGGATCCGGTGTCGGCCATTCTCGAGGTCCTGGCCGAGGGCCTGGCGCGCAACATCGACGAGGGCCTGGCAATCGAGGCGCGCCACTTCGGCCTGCTCGCCTGCTCGCCAGCGGCGAAGAACAGGATCCGCACGCTGTTCTACGCGGAAAAGGCCGCGCGCAATCTGCGCGCGGGCGCACCCGATGCCGCCCCGTTCCGGCCCAGGCGCGTCGGGGTGGTCGGCGCCGGGCAGATGGGCGCGGGCATTGCCCTGGTCTGCGCCCGGGTCGGTCTGGACGTGATCCTGGTGGATAACTCGGAGGAGAACGCGCGCAAGGGGCTGGGCCGCGTTCGCAAGTCCCTCGACGCCGCCGTGCAACGGGGCCACATGGCGGCCCCGGCGCGAGATGCGGCGCTGCACAGGATCACGCCCACCGCAGACTGCGCTCGCCTGGAGGGCTGCGAGGCCGTCATCGAGGCCGTCGTCGAGGTGCAGGGTGTCAAGGAGCAGGTCATCCGCGAGATCGCCGCGGCGGCCGGCGCCGAAGTATTGATGGCCTCGAACACCTCCACGCTGCCCATCTCGGTTCTGGCGCGGGCGAGTCCGCGGCCGGATCGTTTCATCGGATTGCACTTCTTCTCGCCGGTCGAGCGCATGGCCCTCGTGGAAGTGGTGCTGGGCGAGAAGACCGCAGAGGCGACGCTGGGGGCGTCGCTCGATCTCCTGCGGATCATCGGCAAGCGGCCGGTCGTGGTCAGGGACGGCCCGGGGTTCTTCACATCGCGCGTCGTGGCGGCGCGCTCGCGAGAGGCCCTGCGCATGCTGGGCGAGGGCGTGAGCCCCGCCCTCATCGACCGCAGCGGCGAACAGGCCGGCATGCCGATCGGGCCGCTCGCGGGTTCCGACTGGACATCCTATGACCTGCTGGCAGAGATTCAGGGCGGGCTGGTGCGCGCCGGCCGCGGCACCGCCAAGGACGGGCAGGAAGCGCTTGCCGCGATCCAGCGTCTGGTCGAGCATGGCCGCCTCGGCCGCAAGAGCGGCGGCGGCGTGTACGATTACGATGATCGCGGCGGCAGGCGCCTGTGGCCCGGGTTGTCGGAACTGTTCCCGCCCGCGGCAGCCCAACCGAGCGCCGAGGAGATAAGGCGGCGCCTGCTGCACATCCAATCCATCGAGGCCGTGCACGCCATCGACGACGGAATCATCGAGGATCCCCTGCAGGCGGATCTCGCCTCGGTACTCGGGTGGTCTTATCCCTCCTTCCACGGCGGCGTGCTGGCGTACGTGGACGAGATCGGCGTGCGGGCTTTCGTCGAGCAGTGCGACGAGCTGGCGGGCAGATACGGGGAGCGCTTCCTTCCCCCTCGGCGCCTGCGCGAGATGGCCGCAAGAGGAGCGCGTTTCCACGACATCTGAGCAAGGACCGACAAGGCGTTGCCGATGGAGAAGACCCGGACGACCGGACCGCTTGCCGGTATTCGCGTCATCGAGTTCGCGGCCAAGGGGCCGTGCCCGATGTGTGCGCTGCTGCTCTCGGACCTCGGGGCGGAGGTGATCCGAATCGATCGCACCGTCCCCGAGGATGGCGCTGCGCGTGCCCCTGCGCGCTTTCGATTCCTCGAGAGGGGGCGCCGGTCGATCGCGCTCGATCTCAAGGCTGCCGAGGCGCGAGAGATCGTCTTGCGCCTGCTCGAGCGCTCCGACGCCCTCATAGAAGGCTTTCGCCCGGGGGTGATGGAGAGGCTCGGTCTGGGGCCCGACGAGTGCCTGGCAAGGAACCCGCGTGCCGTGTACGGCCGGGTGACAGGCTGGGGGCAACGCAGTCCTCTCGCAGCCACGGCGGGCCATGACATCAATTACCTGGCGGTCACCGGCGCCCTGGCCGCCATTGGCGAGCAGAACCGCTCGCCGGTCGTTCCCTTGAATCTCCTGGGCGATTTCGGCGGCGGGGCGACCTACCTGGCTATCGGGGTGTTGAGCGCGCTGCACGAGGCCCGGCGCTCGGGCCGGGGACAGGTCGTGGACGTGGCCATGACCGATGCCGTCATTTCGCTCATGACCGCCCTGTACGCGGCGCGCGCACGGGGGGACTGGGTCGAGGAACGCGGCTCCAACTTCCTCGACGGCGCAGCCCACAACTACGGCACCTACGAGACCGCCGACGGCAAGCATCTCGCCGTGGGGGCGGTCGAAAGAAAGTTCTGTCGTACGCTGTTCGAGAAACTGGATCTCGATCCCGCGCTTGTCCCTGATTCCATGGATCGGGCAAGCTGGCCGCGGCTCAAGGCGGCGCTCTCCCGAACGATTCGAACAAAGACGCGCGCGGAATGGGAAAAGATCTTCGAGGGCAGTGACGCATGCGTGGCTCCCGTGCTCACCATGTCCGAAGCCATTGCCCACCCGCACAACCGGACGCGCGAGGTCTTCGTCGAAGTCGCCGGGGAAGAGCAACCGGCTCCCGCACCGCGCTTCTCGCGCACCCCGGCCGGCGTGCCGTCGGCGCCCGCTGCGCCCGGCGAACACAGCGGCGAAATTCTGAGGCAGCTCGGCTACGAAGCACAGGATATCCGAAGGATGGAAGCGCAAGGAACGATCGGCGGACCATCCTCCCATGAGCCGTAGTTGATCTCGATTGAGCGGGAGGCGGTGGCGGGACACACCACCCGCGACGCGCTGCGTCTGGCCGGGGACCGGGCCCGCGGTCGCATCGCAAAGCGCGCTGCCCCGCCGCCTTCGCCCCCGTCGCCCAGCGCCGGATCCTCGCGCGCTGCCGCGGGCGAAGGCCACGGCCGCGCGCCATCGTTTTCCAACACGGTGGCCGCAGCCGCTAGTATGACCGTCCTGCCGCGCTCCTCGCAGCGTCCGCCGCGGCCGGGCGCACCCTGTTGCGCGCATCCACTCCCGAAGAATCGCAGTGAACCGCCGCGCTCCGCCCACCATCGACGAACTGCACGCCCGCCACGGCGAGCGCTACAAGTGGCTGGTGCTGGTCACCGTCATGATCTGCACCATGGGCTCGTTCCTGTCCTCGACCATCGTGACCGTGGCGGTGCCGGCGCTCGCCGCCCACTTCGGCCTGTCGCAGGACCGCGTGCAGTGGGTATCGGCCGGGTTCATGGTCGCGATGATCCCGGCGCTGTCGATCACGCCGTGGCTGCTCGCGCGCTTCGGGCTGCGGCGCACCTGCGAGGCGGCGATCGTCCTGCTGATGGCCGGTGGCGTGATCGGCGGTTTCTCCGGCAGCTTCGAGCTGCTGGTGGCAATGCGCGCGCTCGAGGGCATCGCCGCCGGCATTCTGCAACCGCTGCCCAACATCGTCATCATGCGCGCCTTCCCCGCGAACGAGCAGGGGCGCGCCATGGGCATCTACGGCCTGGGCGTGGTGTTCGCCCCGGCCTCGGGTCCGGTCGTGGGCGGATTTCTCGTCGAGCAGTTCGGCTGGCGCTCGATCCTGTTCGTGGTGGTGCCCTTCTGTCTGGCGGCGCTGTGGCTCACCCGGCGTTACCTGCCGCTCGTCTCCGCGCTGGCCGAGGCGAGCAAGCCGCTCGACTGGAAGGGTCTCGCGCTGGTCAGCGCCTCGAGCGTGGTGTTCCTGAACGCCCTCGCCGGACTCAAGGCCGCCGATTCCGCCACGCCCTGGGTGCTGCTCGCGCTCGGCGTCTGCGGCTTCGCCGCCTTCGTCGCCTACTGCACGCGCGCCGCCGAGCCGCTCCTGAAGATGGGCCTGTTCCTGCACCGGCCCTTCGCCGTCGGCGCCCTGGTGTCCTTTCTCTTCGGCGTGGTCATCTTCGGCTCGACCTACCTGATGCCGGTCTTCTTCCAGATGGCGCTCGACTACACGCCCTCCCGGGCGGGCTTCGTCATCCTGCCCGCCGGGGTGATGCTCGCGCTGTCGATATCGGCGAGCGGCCGGCTCGCCGACCGCTACCCGGCGCCGCCGCTGGTGGTGGCGGGCATCGCGTTGATCCTGCTGTCGATGCTGCTGCTCGCCTTCGTGACCCCGGCGAGCGCATTCGCGGCGGTGATCGCCTGGGCGGCCCTGGGGCGCATCGGCATGGGCGTCACCTTCCCCGCGCTCACCATCGGCTGCGTCCGGGGCCTGGCGTCCCGGGACCTGTCGATGGCCTTCAGCATGAACAACTTCATCCGCCAACTGGGCGGCGCGGTGGGTGTGAGCGCAGCCGGCGCGCTGATCGACTGGCGGCTCGAGGCGCACTCGGGCGGCGCGGTCGCCGCATTCAGGGACTGCTTCCTCGTCCTCGCCGCGCTGTGCATGCCCGCGCTGGTGGCGGCCTGGTACCTGAAGGAGCGTGCGCCGAAGTGAGGCTGCCCCGGTGAGGCTGCCGCTCTCAAGAAACAGAACTGGTGACGGCTGGTTTCATGCAGCTGCCACCATTGGATTGACCTGGAATCCGAGCGCAGCGGCGCGGCGCTTCAAGGCAGCGATGCTTCGCTGGCGCTGCTGCTCCTCG
>JADLDQ010000478.1 GCA_020846575.1 Burkholderiales bacterium | reverse complement strand
TTACGCTGCTCTTCGGCCCGGCTCAGGTAATAGGCATCCGTCGCATGCGCCGCTTGCGCCAGCCGGAGCTGGTCCGCCGTCGGCAGCGTGCCCGGGTCCAGGTGCTTCGCGGTCTCCGGATCGATCCTCACGGCCGCGGCGTGCAGTTGAGGCCAGGCGGCCTGAAACTGCTCCGGGTTGGCCGACAGCTCGAGCGCCTGCCCGATCAGCCCCAGCATCTGCTCGTTCCGGTACTTCCGTACCGGCAGCGCCGAAGCCTCCGTCGTCGCGTACTTCGACTCGATGTCGGCGAAGTGCTTCTCGAGCGCCTGGGCGGAGTCGGGCCCGACGCCCCTCCGGATCGCTTCCTGTACCGTCGCCTTGGGATCGCCGCCGGACTGCACGTACGCTTCGCGGATCAGCCCCTGGTCCTTCGCCACGCGCCGCGCCTGCTCCGCCTGCAGTTCGCCCTGTTCGATGCGCTGGCGGTTCAGCTCGCTTTCCTGGGCGTGCTGTTCGAGCGCCATCTGGCGCGCCTGGCCCTGCTGGATCAGGTTGACCAGGCCCTTGCCGTCAAACTTCACCGGCTTGCCGCTCAGGGCGATGGAGGTGTCGAGGGGCATGTTCAGGCCGCCTTTCTCGCGGCGGGGTTCTTCAGCAGGTTCGGGAGCTTGTTCTTCCCCGCCAGGTAGATGCCGGCTCCGCTGTTGACCGCGTCCGCCACGCCGCCGAGGCCTTCGTTCCAGGCGTTCGCCTCTCCCACCTTGCCGGAGGCGTTCGCGTTCGCGCCCTGCAAGGTGAACTCGCCGGCCTGCGTGGTTGCGACGTTGGTGTTGCGCGCGGTCGTCACCGCCGCGTCGTAGGTCTTGTCGCCTCCGTACTTCGCCGCGTCGTAGGAGAGGCCGCCGGCGAACTTCTCGGCGTCGATCAGGTTGTCCCCCTCCACTCCGGCCGCCTGGAATCCCCGCCCGGCGACCGTGTTCAGCCGGCCGAACCGGTCCCCCGTGCTTGCCCTGAAGCGCTCAAAGGCCTTGGCGTACTCCTCGGACGCCATCCCCTGCCGCACCCGCTCGAGGTCCATCAGCGCCGTGCCGGACACGGCGCCGCCCCGAGCTGCAGCCGAGCGGTCGTATGCCCTCTGCGATTCGAGCAGCCGGAAGCCGAATCCCGGGTCGATCTCGATGTCGGCCTTCGTCGGCGTGCGGTTGAAGTCGCCGCCCGCGACCAGGCCCCGATCCAGCTCGGCGGTGGCTGCGTCCCCGGACGCCCGGTAGGGGTCGAGCAGCGCGTTCGCCCGGTCGGCGCTGGTGCGCACTCCAGTCCCTGCATCGGTGGCCGCCGTGGTGGCCGCTTCGCCCGCGCGGTCCGCCCCCGAGACGATATCCCGGTTGCCCGCCGCGGCCGCGTCGGTCACCCACTGGCTGGCCTTGTCGGCCGCGGCCTGCTGGACCAGCGCAGCATCCTTCGCCGCCTTGGCGCTCTTACGCGCCCCGAACAGGGACGTCACGCCGCCCAGGATGGCCGAGCCGCCGGCAATCGCCGTGATCGGGTCGTAGCGGTTCCGGTCCCCGTCCTCCGGGTACGGGTTCCCCATCGGGAACATCTCGAGCAGTGCGTTTCTCATGTCGTTGGCCTCGTGATCAGCAGCAGCAGGCGATCGTACGTCTTCCCGTTCTTCGTCACGCAGCGGATCTGCCGCATCCAGTCCTGGAATCCCACCGCGCGCGCCAGCGCCAGCGCCATGCGGTTATGCGTCGGCACCGGGCCGATCAGCCGCTCGATCTCCGTCTCGCGCCAGACCCACTCGACGAACGCCTTTCCCGCTGCCACCGTCCGGCCCCAGACCTCCGGACGGAAACAGAAGTGCACCTCGGCGCCGTCCCCGTGCTCGACCAAAACGAACAGCGCGATCGCGCGCC
>JADLDQ010000233.1 GCA_020846575.1 Burkholderiales bacterium | reverse complement strand
CTCACCATCGCCACCGGCTTCGTGGTGGACGACGCCATCGTGATGATCGAGAACATCTCGCGCTACATCGAGAAGGGCGAGCGGCCGCTGCAGGCCGCGCTGAAGGGCGCCGAGCAGATCGGCTTCACCATCATCTCGCTCACCTTCTCGCTGATCGCGGTGCTGATCCCGCTGCTGTTCATGGGAGACGTGGTCGGGCGGCTGTTCCGCGAGTTCGCCGTGACGCTCGCGGTCGCGATCCTCATCTCCGCGGTGGTCTCGCTCACGCTCACGCCCATGATGTGCGCGCGGCTGCTGCACCACACCCCCGAGTCGCAGCAGGGCGCGTTCTACCGGGCGAGTCAGCGCCTGTTCGACGCTGTCATCGCCCGCTACGGGCGTATGCTCGACTGGGTGCTGGAACGCTCCGGGGCGACGCTCGCGGTGTTCCTCGCGACGCTCGCCCTCACCGCGGGGCTGTACGTGGTGATTCCCAAGGGCTTCTTCCCGCTGCAGGACACCGGCGTCATCCAGGGGATATCGGAGGCGCCGCAGTCGATCTCCTTCGCCGCCATGGCCGAGCGCCAGCAATCGCTCGCCCGCGCGGTGCTGGAGGACCCGGCGGTGGAGAGTCTGTCCTCGTTCATCGGCGTGGACGGCGTCAACGCGACCCTCAACAGCGGGCGCATGCTGATCAACCTGAAGCCGCGCGCGGCGCGTGACGCGAGCGCCGCGCAGGTGATCCGGCGCCTGGAGGAGCGGCTCGCGCGCCTGGAAGGCATACGCCTGTACATGCAGCCGGTGCAGGATCTCACCATCGAGAGCCGCGTGAGCCGCACCCAGTTTCAGATGACGGTGGAGGACGCGAACCTCGAGGAGCTGTCGCTCTGGGCGCCGCGGCTCACCGAGCGCCTGCGCGCGCTGCCGCAGCTCGCCGACGTCGCCTCCGACCTCCAGGACCAGGGCCTTCAGGCCTACGTCGAGATCGACCGGGATACCGCCAGCCGCCTGGGGGTGACGCCGGGGGCGATCGACAACGCGCTCTACAACGCCTTCGGGCAGAGGCTGGTCTCCACCATCTTCACCCAGTCCAGCCAGTACCGGGTGGTGCTGGAGGCGCGCCCGGAGTTCCAGCGCGGGCCCGCGTCGCTCAACGACATCTTCGTCGCCTCCTCGAACGGCACGCCGGTGCGCCTCTCGACCGTCGCGCGCGTCAGCGAGCGGCCCGCGATGCTGGCGATCAACCACATCGGCCAGTTCCCGGCCGCCACCATCTCCTTCAACCTCGGCCAGACCGAACGCGGCCCCGCCTCGCTCGGCGAGGCGGTGAGCGCGATCCGCGCCGCGCAGGCGGAGCTGCGCATGCCCGCGAGCGTGCAAACCCGCTTCCAGGGCGCGGCGCTCGCCTTCCAGGCCTCGCTCGACAACACGCTGCTGCTCGTCCTCGCCGCGGTGATCACCATGTACATCGTGCTCGGGGTGCTCTACGAGAGCTACATCCACCCGGTGACCATCCTGTCGACGCTGCCCCCGGCCGGCGTCGGGGCGCTGCTCGCCCTGATGGCCGACGCCAGCGACCTGGGGATCATCGCCGTGATCGGCATCATCCTCTTGATCGGTATCGTGCTGAAGAACGCGATCATGATGATCGACTTCGCGCTCGATGCGCAGCGCGAGGAGGGCCTGCCGGCGCGCGCCGCGATCCACCCGGCGTGCCTGCTGCGCTTGCGGCCCATTCTGATGACCACGCTCGCCGCGCTGTTCGCGGCGCTGCCCCTGATGCTCGGTTCCGGCGTGGGCTCCGAGCTGCGGCATCCGCTGGGCGTCACCATGGTGGGCGGGCTGCTCCTGTCGCAGGTGATGACGCTGTTCACCACCCCGGTGATCTACCTCGCCTTCGACCGCCTGGGCGAGCGCGCGCGGCGGCGCGCGGCGCGCGGTGGGGCGCCCGGGGTCGCCGGCGCCACGCCGGGCGCGCAGCAGCCATCCGGCGGCAGCGAAGGCACGGCGCGCCCATGAACGTCTCCCGGCCCGTCATCGCGCGCCCGGTGGGCACGACGCTCCTCACCCTGGGCGTGGCGCTCGCCGGCGCGATGGCCTTCGGCCTGCTGCCGGTCTCCCCGCTGCCCCAGGTGGACTACCCGACCATCTCGGTGCAGGCGCGGCTGCCGGGCGCGAGCCCGGAGACCATGGCGGCGACGGTGGCCACGCCCCTGGAGCGCGCGCTGGGCCGCATCGCGGGGATCACCGAGATCACCTCGCGCAGCACGCTCGGCTCGACGCGCATCATCCTGCAGTTCGACCTCGGTCGCGAGATCGACGGGGCGGCGCGCGATGTGCAGGCGGCGATCAACGCGGCGCGCGGCCTGCTGCCCACCGGGATGCCCGGCAATCCGACCTACCGCAAGGTGAACCCCTCCGATGCGCCCATCCTCATCCTCGCGCTCACCTCGGATTCGATGACCCAGGGGCAGATGTACGACGCGGCGTCCACCGTCCTCGCGCAGAAGTTCGCGCAGGTGGAGGGTATCGGCGAGGTGAGCGTCGGCGGCAGCTCACTGCCCGCGGTGCGCGTGGAACTCGCTCCGCCGGTGCTCAACAAGTACGGCATCGGCTTCGAGCAGGTGCGCCAGGCGATCGTCGCCACCAACGCCAACCGCCCCAAGGGAGTGGTCGAGGACGGCGGGCGAAGCTGGCAGATCCAGGCGAACGACCAGGCGAAGAAGGCGGCCGAGTACCTGCCGCTCATCGTGTCGTTCCGCGGCGGCGCGCCGGTGCGCCTGTCCGACCTGGGCGAGGTGCTCGACTCGGTGGAGGATCTGCGCAATGCCGGCTCGGTCAACGGCCGGCCCTCGGTGCTGGTGATCCTCACCCGCCAGCCGGGCGCCAACATCATCCAGACCGCCGATCGGGTGAAGGCGCTCCTGCCGCAGATGCGCGCTTCGATACCGGCGGCGATCAACCTCGAGGTGGCGCTGGACCGCACGCCCACCATCCGCGCCTCGGTGCGCGAGGTGGAGCGAACCCTGGTGATCGCCGTGGCGCTGGTGGTGCTGGTGGTGTTCCTGTTCCTGCGCGACGCGCGCGCGGCCCTGATCCCGAGCGTGGCGGTGCCGGTGTCGCTGCTGGGCACCTTCGCGGTGATGTACCTGGCCGGCTTCAGTCTCAACAACCTGTCGCTGATGGCGCTCACCATCGCCACCGGCTTCGTGGTGGACGACGCGATCGTGGTGCTGGAGAACACCTCGCGGCACATCGAGAACGGCGTGCCGCGCATGCAGGCGGCGCTGCGCGGGGCGCGCGAGGTGGGGTTCACCGTGCTGTCGATGAGCCTGTCGCTGATCGCGGTGTTCATCCCCATCCTGTTGATGGGCGGCATCGTCGGCCGGCTGTTCCGGGAGTTCGCGGTGACGCTGTCGGTGGCGATCCTGGTGTCGCTCGCGCTCTCGCTCACCACCACGCCGATGATGTGCGCGCGGCTGCTGCGCGACCGCGGCGCGCCCGGTTCCGCCCCGGGGAGCGCACCCGGGCGGCTCGCGCGCTGGAGCGAACGCGCCTTCGGGGGCGTGAGGGGAGGCTACGAGCGCTCGCTCGGCTGGGCGCTGCGCCACGGGCCGCTGATGCTGGCGGTGTTCTTCGCCACCGTCGCGCTCAACGTCTACCTGTACGTGGTCATCCCCAAGGGCTTTTTCCCGCAGCAGGACGCCGGGCGGCTGATGGGCTTCATCCAGGCCGACCAGAGCATTTCCTTCCAGGCGATGCGCGCGAAGCTGGCCGGCTTCATCGACATCGTGCGCCGCGATCCCGCGGTGGAGACCGTGATGGGCTTCACCGGCGGCGGGCAGCGCAACTCCGGCGGCATGTTCGTGCAGTTGAAGCCGCGGGCCGAGCGCGACAGCGCCGAGCGCGTCATCGCCCGGCTGCGGGTGCAGCTCGCGCGCGAGCCGGGAGCGAACCTGTTCCTCAACGCCTTCCAGGACATCCGTATCGGCGGCCGCCAGGCGAACGCGCAGTACCAGTTCACGCTCCAGGGCGACGACCTCGACGAGCTGCGCGCCTGGGCGCCGCGCATCCGGGCGGCGCTCGCCGAGCTGCCGCAGCTGGCGGATGTCAACACCGACGCGCAGGACCGCGGGCTGCAGACCTCGCTGGTGATCGACCGCGAGGCGGCCGCGCGGCTGGGCATCACGCCGCGCATGATCGATACCACGCTGATGAACGCCTTCGCCCAGCGGCAGGTCTCAACCATCTACAACCCGCTCAACCAGTACCGGGTGGTGATGGAGGCGGCGCCGCGCTACTGGCAGAGCCCGGAGGCGCTGAAGGAGGTGTATGTCATCGCCCCCGGCGGCATGCAGGTACCGCTCGCGGCCTTCTCGCACTACGAAGCGACCAGCACCCCGCTGGCGGTCAACCACCAGGGGCAGTTCGCCGCGACCACCATCTCGTTCAACCTGCCTCTGGAGGCGTCGCTGTCGGATGCGACGCGTGCGACGTTCGACGAGATGCGGCGCCTGGGCGTGCCCGGAACCATCCGCGGCAGCTTCCAGGGCACCGCGCGCGCGTTCCAGGACTCGCTCGCCACGCAGCCCTGGCTCATCGTGGCGGCGCTGCTGGCGGTGTACATCGTGCTGGGCATCCTCTACGAGAGCACCATCCACCCGCTCACCATCCTGTCGACGCTGCCCTCGGCGGGGCTGGGGGCGCTGATCGCGCTCATCGCCTTCCGCACCGAGTTCAGCATCATCGCGCTGATCGGCGTGATTCTGCTCATCGGCATCGTGAAGAAGAACGCCATCATGATGATCGACTTCGCACTGGACGCCGAGCGCCGCGACGGCCTCGCCCCGCGCGAGGCGATCCGGCGCGCCTGCCTGCAGCGCTTCCGCCCGATCATGATGACCACCATGGCCGCGCTCCTGGGCGCGATCCCGCTCGCCCTGGGTCTGGGCGAGGGCGCCGAGTTGCGCAGGCCGCTCGGCATCTCCATCGTCGGCGGGCTGATCGTGAGCCAGCTGCTGACGCTGTACACCACGCCGGTGATCTACCTCTACCTGGACCGGCTGCGCCAGGCGCTCGCGCGGCGGCGCGCCGCGCGCGGCGCGGCCGGCGCCGCGGGTCCCGCGGTCTGAGTGGAGGCGGTGAAGGGCATGCGTGGAATGCACATCCTGGCCACGGCGGCCGCTGCGGCGCTCGCCGGCTGCAACGTCGCTCCTGAATACGTGCGCCCCGAGGCGCCGCTTCCCGCGGCGTATCGCGAGCTGCAGGGCTGGAAGAGCGCCGAGCCGCGCGACCACCATCCACGCGGGGAGTGGTGGCGCCTGTTCGCCGACCCGGTGCTGGACGGTCTGGTCGCGCAGGTGAGCGTCTCCAACCAGACGCTGGCGCAGGCCCAGGCGCAGTACCGGCAGGCGGCCGCGGCTGCGCAGGCGGCGCGCGCCGGATTCTTCCCCAGCCTCAACGCCTCGCTCGGCGCGACGCGCTCGCGCGCCTCCTCGACCACCGCGGCGCAGCCCTCGGCGACGCCGAGCTCGCGCGGCGTGGTCGAGAGCTACGGGCTGCGGCTGGATTCGTCCTGGGAGGCAGACCTCTGGGGCCGGGTGCAGCGCGCGGTGGACGCCGGCACCGCCGGCGCGCAGGCGAGCGCGGCGTTGGTGGAATCGGCGCGCCTGTCGGCGCAGGCGGCGCTCGCGCAGAACTACTTCCAGCTGCGCACGATCGATGCGCAGGCGCGCTTGCTGGAGGAGATCATCGCCGGCTACCAGCGCTCCTACGAGCTGACGCAGAACCAGTACCGCGCCGGACTGGTCGCCCGCGCCGACACCGTGCAGGCCACGGTGCAGCTGCGCACCGCGCAGGCGCAGCGCATCGACCTCGGGGCGCAGCGCGCGCAGCTCGAGCACGCCATCGCGGTGCTCGTGGGCAGGCCGCCGTCCGAAGTCTCGATCGCGCCCTCGGCCGACGAGATCCGGCCGCCGGCGATACCGGTGGGCGTGCCCTCGGAGCTGCTGGAGCGCCGGGCCGACGTCGCGGCGGCCGAGCGCCGCGTGGCCGCGGCCAACGCGCAGATCGGGGTGGCGCGCGCGGCGTTCTTTCCGGCGCTCACCATCTCCGCCGCGGGCGGGTTCCAGAGCGCCCGGGTGTCGCAGTGGTTCACCGTGCCCAGCCGCTTCTGGTCGCTCGGGCCGGCGCTCGCCCTCTCGGTGTTCGACGGCGGCCTGCGGCGTGCGCAGGGCGAGCAGGCCCTGGCCGCCTACGATGCCGCCGTCGCCGCCTACCGGCAGACGGTGCTGGGCGGCATCCAGGAGGTGGAGGACAGCCTGTCGACGCTGCGCATACTGGAGGAGGAGGCGAAGGTGCAGGCCGAGGCGGTGGAGGCGGCGAAGCTGTCGCTCGAACTCTCGCTCAACCAGTACAAGGCGGGCCTGATCAGCTACCTGCAGGTGGTCACCTCGCAGACCGCGGCGCTCGCGAGCCTGCGCGGCGCCACCGACATCCTCGCGCGGCGCATGGCCGCGAGCGTTCAGCTGGTGAAGGCGCTGGGCGGGGACTGGAGCGCGGCGGGGCTGCCGGGGCCCGAGGAGATCAACGCGGTGCGGCCGGTGGCGCGCTGAGCGTGGCGGCTCCGGTCGCTGCGGCATCCGCAGCGGCGACCTCGGCACGGGTTCGCCCGAACCGCGCTACACAGCCGGGCCGCGGGCCGCACATCACGATTCGTGTCAGCTCCGCGACCCGTCGCCAGTCGGTGGGCGCGGTGTACAGCGGGATGCGGACGATCTCGCCGCGCCACTGCGCCGGGTCGGTCAGGATGGCGTGCACCAGCGGGTTCGCCCCCGGGCGGGACCGGGAGCCGGGCGCCGCCCGGAACAGGCTCGGCGCGCCGCAGCAGGCACACCACCACCTCCCGGCCGTCGTGCCAGCAGTCCCACTCGGTGCGCGGTACCTGGGCCAATGCACCGTGGCCGGCGATCGAGGCCAGCGCAACGACCACGGTCATGCGCGCAATTCCTGCCGCGCTGCTTCGGTCGAATCTCATGCCGTGTCCTTCCGCGTTTAACCCAGCGGCGGATTACGGCAGGATCATGGCAAAGCATGAGCCTCTCGCGGAGATGGCGGCATACATGCCGAAACGGCGGCAGAGGCAAGTCCGCCGGAAGCAGACCGAAGACGTACTCGAGCGTCTCGTAGTCGATGGTGTAACGCGGCGAGCGCTTCTTGAAGCGCCGAAAGTCTCTCTCGAAGCGACGGGTAAGGACAATCTCCCTCACAGGCGCTTCAAGTG
>JADLDQ010000404.1 GCA_020846575.1 Burkholderiales bacterium | reverse complement strand
TTGGGCCGACGCAATGATCCCGTCAATAATCACATTCGTTAAGAGCACCCCTTCTGGCGCGATCGGGGCCGGTCGCCCTTCGCGAATGGCCTTGTAAAAGTCATCGATCTCACGGCGAAACAACTCCACATCGGGCGGCGGCTTGACTTGCGGCGCCACATCGACCAGATAACCCCATTCATCACGATAGACTTTGAGTTCCGGCGTCAGGCGCAGACCGGCTTTCGGTCCTAAGAAAAAGGTGCCACCGATGTCGTCCAGATGCATTGCCCAGGTGGTCTTGAGCACCAACACCGCACCATTGGTAAAGCGGATCCAGGCCACGCCGAATTCTTCGACTTCCAAGGCTTCCGCTGTCCAGCGCCAGCCGGCGCCCGTAGGCGGCTGGTGGGTCTTCCCGATCATATTCGTCGTGATGGCGGAAACTGAAATCGGCGTGGGATGACCCATGAGGTGGAGCGCGGTGTCGAGTGAATAGACGCCAATATCCGCGGTAGCGCCAATCCCGGCCGATGCCTGTCGCACAAAGCTGCCGCCAGGGATACCGCGCCGCCGCGCCGCCACGGTTTCGGCATAGTAAATTTCGCCTAGTTCGCCACTTTCAATAATCCGCTTAGCCGCCATAATGTCATCACTATAACGGGTCTTGAGCGCACACATGAGCAACTTCCCTGTTTGGCGCGCCGTACGCACCATCGCAGTGGCGTCGGCTAGGGTAGCCGCCATCGGTTTTTCCACCATTACATGTTTGCCAGCGCGCAGCGCGTCCACTGCCGGCGCGCGATGCGCCTGGTTAAAGGTGCACACATGAACGGCATCAATTTCGTCCAATGCCAGCAGATCGTGGTAATCTTCAAAGATCTTGGGGATGGTAAATTGTTCAGCGCGGGTCTGGGCATTGCTGCGTACGACATCGGCAATCGCGACGACTTCAATCCCAGGGAGACTGGTCAGGGTGCGCAGATGAATGTGGGAGATTCCACCGGCGCCAATCACACCGACACGCATGGGGTGGCTGGACATAGTTCCTCCTACTTTTTTCTTGAACATGGGTTGAGAGCAGGAAATGGGCCTTGCCTGTCTATTATACTCGGATTGATCCCAATGTGAAACTGCCTGTAAACTACCTGTCGTCAGTCCAGCAGCGTAGGGTCAGATGTGGCATAATCGGGTGCGGCTAATACACAGCGCAAATCAAGGAAATGAAAGGGAAAAGATGATCTTAACACCGGCAATGGCCCTTCTCCTTAGACTAATGGGGATAGCCCTGGTTCTGTTTGCCTTTGAGTGGGTAGCGGCGGATGTCGTTGCCCTTGGGTTCCTGATCATTATGATTGTGACTGGTCTGCTGCCCACACAGGAAGCCTTTGCAGGCTTTGGCAGCGACACGGTTTTTACCCTGATGGGACTCTTTATTTTGACGGCTGCCTTGCAGCGTACCGGTGTCGTGGAGATGACCGGGCGCACCTTGTTGCGCTATACTGGTGACAGACCCAATCAGTTGGTGGCCATGATTATGGTTGCCACCTCCAGCCTTAGCTCCTTTATGAGCAACACCGCCTGCACTGCGTTTTTCCTGCCGATTGCCTTGGGGCTGGCCGAACGCATGCGTGTCAGCGCCGGCAAGCTCTTAATGCCGCTGGCCTTTGCTTCGATTTTGGCGAGTTCAGTGACCTTAGTCGCCACCTCGACCAACATTGTTGTCAATGGCTTGCTCAAACGCTATCAACTAGAGCCAATAGGAATGTTCGAACTCACACCAGTGGGCATTCCTATTGCTGTCGCCGGGATTCTCTATATGCTTACGATTGGGCGGCGGCTCTTGCCCGACCGTTCGACGCCTGATGATCTGGGTCAACTAGGGCATCGGCTTTATCTTACCGAATTGCTCGTGTTGCCAGATTCGCCCTTGATTGGCAAGACCCTGTCAGAAGGTGGGCTGGGGCATGACCTAGACTTAACCGTGGTGCGCATTGTGCGTAAGGAAAATCGCTCGCTGCCCACGGCCAATCGCCGCCTGGAGCCACGTACGGGCCGACGGTTACGGGCCGGCGATATTCTGTTGGTAGAGGGTGAACGTACTTCGCTACTGCGGAGCAAAACTGCGGTCGGCCTGGAACTGCGTGGCAACTTGCAAGTCAACCCGTCCAAGTTGGGTGATGACGAGCTACAACTGGTAGAGGTGATTCTGATGCCCAATTCTCCGCTGCTGGGGACTACGCTGGCCCAATATCGCTTTCGCGAGCGGTATGGCATTCAGGTGCTGGCAATTTATCGACATGGCGAGACCCTGCAACGCAAGATCAGTCAGATGCCGTTGCGGGTGGGCGATGTACTGCTCATCCAAAGTGAGCGAACCAATTTGTCCACATTGTCGGCGCTGGAGGAAGAGCGTATGTTTCATGTGCTTAGCGCCGTTCACGAAGAAAGCTATCAACGCGAGCGCGCACCCTTTGCCATTGCCGCCTTTATTGGTGCTTTAGGATTGGCTGCGTCAGAAATCGTCCCGCTCTCCGTGGCCGTGCTGATTGGAACGCTAGCTGTTTTTCTGACCAAGTGTATCTCTGTAGAAGAAGCCTATCGCAAGGTCGAATGGCGTGCGCTGGTGCTGATTGGCGGCATGTTGGCCCTCGGCACCGCCATGGAACAGACTGGCA
>JADLDQ010000232.1 GCA_020846575.1 Burkholderiales bacterium | reverse complement strand
CCGCTGCCTCACGTCGTTGGTGCTGGCCTCCAGCACCGAGAACCGATGAAACACGGTCTTGCAATTCTCGCGAGTCTCGGCGCGCGCGTCGCGCGCTTCGGCACGAATCTCCGTCAGGATCCGAGAATCTCCGTCAGGATCCGAGAAGTGATGTCGGCCACGCCGGGAATTCCAGCACTGACTGGACCACGGACCTGGAGTGGACCCTCGAATCCAGAGGCGTGCTGTCACTGTTCGTTTCGCGCCGGGGCGGCGGCATTCGTACGGGCGTCGGTCCGCGCCGGATGGTTCGTGCGGCGAGCATCGCGCGACCCGACCGCCGGCAATCAGTCCATCCTGGCGCTCGTCTTTCTCAACCGATCGTCCCGAGGACATCTCCCCCGACCTCCGGCAGCTTCGCCGCCACCAGCACGAGGGCGATCACGCAGGGCGCCGTGCCGCGGCTCACCCAGTCCTGGATGGTGCCGCGCTGCACCAGCAGTCTGCCGGCCACGAGCTTCACCACCACCACCACCGCCACCACCACCGCCACCACCACCACCACCGCCACCACCACCCCCACCACCACCACCACCACCACCACCCCGTCGTCGCTCGTAAGCGTCCACGCAACCCGTGTAGACGGCCGGCGCAGGCCGGTGTAGGTGCTCAGATGTCGACAAAGCGCCGCAGCAGCCCGAAGGGCACGCGCCACTGCGGTCCGTCGCAGGAGGCAGTGGCGGTTTTCGGGTTCAGGCGAACGACGGTGCCCACACGCTGGATCAGGTCGCGGCCCTCGAAGCTCATCGTGTCACCGGGCGCGAAGTACTTATCCCAGAATACAGTGGCCATGCTCACTCAGAACGATGCCCACGGGGAAACTAACTAACCTTCATACCCAGCTTCCTTCTGGTGGCGGAAAGCCAAGACATAAACCGCATCGTGGTCTGGCTCGTATCGGTACAACGCAACATAACCGGAGTCTCCGAATCCGATGACCAGTTCGCGCAACTCCAGCAGATCAGGCAGTGGTCGACCGATGCCGGCATTATCTTCCAGCAACGCCAGTTGCCGCTCTATTACCTGGCCCGCACGCCTCGCGGCCAATGGATTCTTCTCGGCCAGAAAACCGCGGCACCGCTCCAACCCGCGCACTGCGCCTTCCGTGACAATTACTTGTGGCACTTGGGAGGTTTCGTTGCCGCCTTGCTACGCCAGGTCTTGAGCCACGCACGCGCTTCTTTCCCGGTCAGATGCCGGCCGTTCGCCTGATACTCCTCCCACGACGCCAACGCCTCCTGCTTGAAGCTCTCGCGCGCTTCCTCGCGCGCAACATACTGCGCGATCGCTTCTCGCATGATCCAATGAGCCGTACGCTGCCGGCGCGTCGCAAGCTGCTGTACGCGAACTTTCAATTCGTCATCGATCTTGATCGACGTTGCCATGGCGTCCTTAGTATCAATAGGTATTACCTCTGGCTACTATAGCCCAGTCCCAACCAGATGTCGATTGAAACTCAATGCGCAAGGGACAGGACCGCGCGGGGCGAGAATAGCGTGAAGGAAACGTCACAGGGTCCGTACGCGTCCACGGAACCCGTGTAGACGGCCGGCGCGGGCCGGTGTAGGCGCTCAGATGTGGACGACGCGCCGCAGCAGCCCGAAGGGCACGCGCCACTGCTGGCCGTCGCAGGAGACGGTGGCGGTTTTCGGGTTCAAGCGAACGACGGTGCCCACGCGCTGGATCAGGTCGCGGCCCTCGAAGCTCACCGTGTCACCGCGCGCGAAGTCGGAACGACGCGGCCGGGCCCGTGGTTGCGGTGGTGGTGCCTTGCTCACATCGATCCGGAGCGCGGCGCAGGTGAGCCACCCGTATTGGGCGGGGCTTTCGGTCTGAATCATGAGCTGGTCGGATTTGAACTGCGCGATACGAGCGCGGCGCAACCGGTTCTCGCGCAGATTCCAGAAGTCCACTTCGTGGTCGAGCTGCAGTTCTCGGCGCACCGCCGGGATGCGCTGGGGCTGCATCAGCAGATGATCGATCGCCGTGCGCAGGCGCAGCAGATCGAGGTCGCTCGCCTGCTGCAGGCTGCTCATCATCTCGTGCCAGTTCATGCTCGAAGGGAACGATAGCGCCAGCGCGTAATGGCATCCGATGGGGTGCATCGCTTCGCGCGAGCCGGTGAATTCGAACAGCACCGAGGGTGGATGCTCGACCCAGGTCCGCGTCAGGGCGAAAGGACGGGGGATAGCGGACGCTTACCATCGCTCTCCATGTCGCACTCGCCCGCCATCACCACCGCTCGCCCGTTCTCGTCGTGGCCGGTGACCACGCGTCCCTCCGGGAATGCTATGCTCGAGCCTCGCGAGTTCGAGTCCGGTCCGCTATCCTCGCACGAGCGAAGGGACAGCCGAGACCGCCGAGAGCTTCCCGGCCGCTGCGCTGCCCCGTCTGGATCGCCGCCGCGGCGCAAAGACTCGCCTGCCCGCGTGACGGTCCTCGCATTCGCGCCTGGTCTCCTGCGCCGTCCCGGGCGATACTTGGCCAGACCAACCACCGGAGAACCACGCTCATGCGCTACTCGCAATTCGGATTGACGCTCTACGACCGTGTGCGCGCCACTCCCGGCTTCACACTGCTCGTACCCCACGGCTGCCACGAGGTCTACCTCCTGGGCATGCGCGGCGAGATCCTGCACCACTGGACCGGTCTGCCGCTTGGCCCGGGCAACTACGCGCACCTGCTGGCCAACGGCAATCTGCTCTGGGCCGGGCGGACCGCGCAGGGAAACCTGCCGGACACCGGCGGCAAGGGCGGGTTGCTGCGCGAGTACGACTGGGACGGGAAGGTGGTGTGGGAGCACCGTGACGACAACCAGCACCACGACTTCCGGCGCCTGCCCAACGGCAACACGGTCTACATCGGCTGGGAGGCGATGACCCGGGAGAACATCGCGCGCGTCAAGGGCGGTGTGCCGGGCAAGGAGAAGGACGGCATGATCTACGGCGACTACATCCGCGAGGTCGACCCGTCGGGAAAGACCGTCTGGGAATGGCACGCCCAGGATCTGGAGATCGAGCGCTATCCCCTCAACATGGTCGGCCATCGCGAGGAGTTCGCCCACTGCAATGCCGTGTTCCCGATGCCCGACGGCGGCGTGATGCTGTCGTTCCGCAAGCTCTCGACCATCATGATCATCGACCGGGCGAGCGGCAAGCCGCGCTGGGAGATGCGCGACGACGGCTGGGGGCAGCAGCACGACTGCACCCTGCTCGACAACGGGAACATCCTGTTCTTCGCCAACGGACAGGACACCGGCGCGCCGCCGCATTCGCGGGTACTCGAGATCGAGCCGAAGACGAAACAGACGGTCTGGGAATACAAGGGCGATCCGCCCTGGACCTTCTTCTCCCCGCATATCAGCGGCGCGCAGCGCCTGGCCTCGGGCAACACCCTGGTCTGCGAGGGCCAGTGGGGGCGGATCTTCGAGGTGACCCCGCACAGGGAGATCGTGTGGGAGTACATCAACCCGTTCCACGGCCGCATGCCGACCGGGACGATGTCGAACTGGGTGTTCCGGGCGTACCGTTACGCAGCGGACTCGCCGCAGATCGCAGGGCGGCTGGGGCGGGTCGAGACCTGAATCAGCCCGCCGCCGCGGGCGCGCCGGCGCCGCCTCCGGTTGCACCGGCGCCGCCTGCGGTCGCGGACAGCAGGCGCGCGAGCGCCGCGGCGAGCCCGTCGAGCGCCTGCGCATCGGGCAAGGTCACGGCAAGGTGCAGCTTGCCATCCTCCCCCGTGTGCATGCACTGGCCGAGCCCGGCCTTGACTGCCTCGAGCGCCGAAGGCGCGGGCGCGCTCGCGGCGGGCAGCATCTCGCCGAGCAACGAGAACGCCGCCGCGAGCAGTTGCCCGCCGGCCTCGGCCACCCGCTCGCGCCGCCCGGCGATCTCGGCCGCGCCGGCCTGCTCGCGCACCGATAGATCTTGCGCAGCGTCGGGCTTCGCCCCGAGCAGCAGTTCCAGGCGCCGTTTCAGCTCCTCCATCCCGCTCGCCAGCTGCACTTCGCTGAGATCCGAATCGGGGTCGAGCACCGCCGCCGCCAATTCGTGCTTGGCCGAGAGCGTGGCGAGCAGGTTCTCCTCGATGGTCCCTTCGGTGACCAGCAGGTACACCTGCACCGGGCGCTTCTGGCCCATGCGGTGCGCGCGGGCGATGCGCTGCTCCAGGAGCGCCGGGTTCCAGGGCAGGTCGAGGTTGACGACGGTATCGGCGGCCTGGAGGTTCAGGCCGGTCGCGCCCGCATTGGTGGTGAGGAACACGCGGCAGGCCGGGTCGCCCTGGAAGCGCGACACGAGCTGCTGCCGGCGTTTCTGGGGGACGGAGCCGTCCAGGCGCACGAACCCGGCGTCCAGCCGCCGCAGCTGCGGCTCCACCAGGTCGAGCATGGTGGTCCACTCGCTGAACACGAGGAGCTTGCGTTCCTTCTCCGCGCACAGAGCCTCGAACAACTCGGCCGCGCGTTCCAGCTTGCTGGAGTAGCCGGGCGGCTTCTTGTCCACCAGGAACGTGCTGTTGGCCGACATCCGGGCGAGAAGGAGCGCCTTTTGCAGGCGCAGGAGATCCATCTCGGTGAGAAAGCGCTTGCGGGTGATGGTGGACACCACCTGCATGTGCGCATTGTGCAGGTCGGATTGCTCCTCGGTGGGTTCGATGCGCACGATCTCGTTGGTGCGAGGCGGCAGTTCCAGGGCGACGCTGGTGCGCGTGCGGCGCAGGAGCACCGGCTTCAGGTGCTCCCGCAGGGATTCGAGCTTTCGGTAGCCCAGCACCTTGCCGGTGTCGCTCGCCACCCGGTGGCGGTGGATGAAGCGGTACGCGGGGCCGAGACGGCGCTCGTCGATGAACTCGACCACCGAATAGAGCTCGTCCAGGCGGTTTTCCAGGGGCGTGCCGGTGAGCACCAGCGCGAACGGCGAGCGCAGCGACTTGATGACGCGGCTGGTCTTCGCCTCCCAGTTCTTGATGCGCTGCGCCTCGTCCAGAATGATGAGGTCCCAGCGATTGCGCTCGATGGGCAGGAAGTCGCGCAGCACCTGCTCGTAGTTGCAGATGGTGAAGAACGTGCTCCCCCCGTAAGCAAGCGCGCGCTCGGCGGCCTTGCCCGCGACCAGCTGCACGCTGCGCGCGCAAAAGCGCGCGATCTCCGCGCGCCACTGCGACTTGAGCGAGGCCGGGCAGATCACCAGCACGCGCTCGATGCCGGCGTGCCGGGCGAGGAGCTCGGCGACGCCCACGCCCTGGATGGTCTTGCCCAGCCCCATCTCGTCGGCAAGCACCGCGCGCCCGCGCCCGGCGGCGAAGGCGACGCCGTCGAGCTGGTAGGGCAGCAGCTCCACCTGGAGCAGCTCGCGGCGCAGCGGATGCGCCGCCGGGTCCTTGCGCATCTGCGCGACCAGGGCGCTCACGCGCTGGCGGTGCAGCACCTGGCCGAGGATCTCCTCCGCGTCGGGGTAGACGAGGACGTCCTCGCCCTGGCCCCCGAGCCTGCGGACCGTCTCCAGCAGCTCGAGCATCTGCGCATCCTGCGTCGCGAAGCGCTCGCGCCAGGCTGCGGCGAGGGACCTGGCGCCCGGGGACATGTGCTCCGGCGCTTCCAGGCCAAGACGCAGCTCGCCGTCGTAGCGCGCGAAGACGGCGAAGCGCTCGGGCCGCCAGCGGGCGAGCAGCTGCGCGGGCCGGAATTTCCTCTTCGCCCAGGCATGCACCTTCAGCACGTGCTTGCAGGTTCCGAGCAGGTTTTTGCGGAAATCGGGGCAGGAGCAGTAGCTCTGCCCGCGGGTCAGGCCGCGCAGCGCGACCCGGTAGGTCTTGCCGGAGGCGGCGTTCGCCACCGTGTAGTCGGTCCAGGGCGTGCCCGGCACGGCGGACCGGATCTTCATGGTTTCCTCGCCGGCGCGCTTCTCGCGCTCGGCGAGCGCGCGCGCTTCGAGCTCGTCTTCCTGGAGCAGTTCCCAGGGCACGTCTTGCGGCGGCGCCGTCGCGAGGCCAAGCGCCGCCTTCTCCTCCAGGACGAGGGACAGCACCGCCGCGCGGTATAACTGTCCCTGCGGCCCGGGCGCGGTGCAGCCGATGCACAGACGGTCCCGATGGGCGTCGTCGAGGCTCACCGTGACGATGCCATCGGGCCCTCCATGCTCGTCCGCAATGGTCACGCGCAGCGAGTACTCGTCGAACCGTACCTGATTGTCGATGTCGATATCGACGGCGCCGCCCCTGGCGAGCAGCCGCGCGCCCTCCGGCCCGAGCAGCGCCTGCGCCTGGAGCGGCGTGAGCCGCGAGAGCCTGTCCTTCAGAGTGAGATGGGCCGAGGGTCTGGTCTTCACGGGAGTCCGGCGGGTGGAGGCGGGAAGGCGGGAGGGCACATTATTGCAGAAGCCGTGCGCAGGTCTGACCTGCCGCTTCCTGTGCGAGCCGTGAGAGTCGCAGGGGCGCCTGGCTGTGCGGTTGCACGAATCGCAGGCCTGCGCCATAGTGCATCCGAACACCTGGAGACGCAGTGATGGGAATACCGCAGAAGGCGCCGGCGTGGATCGCGCCCGACGAATACCTTGCACTCGAGGAACGGGCAAGCGTCAAGCACGAATACCTGGACGGCGTCATCTACGCCTGGCAGGGGTACGGTCCCGCTGCCATGGCCGGGGGCAGTCGCCGGCACAATGAAATCGTTCAAAACCTGGTCGTGGCCCTTCGCCCCGGCCTGCGAGGCGGACCCTGCCGCGCCTACGCCACGGACATGCGCCTGCACGTGAAGGCGAAAGACGCCTACTTCTATCCAGACCTGATGATCACGTGTGCGCCCGGCGATCTGGACGGGGACGGGACGAGGGTCGCCGCGCTCTCGGAACCGCTCGTCATCATGGAAGTGCTCTCGGAATCCACCGAAGCCTTCGACCGCGGCGAGAAGTTCGACGCGTACAAGCTCATCCCCACGCTGCGGGAGTACGTGCTGGTACCGGCGTCAGGACGCTGCATCGAGGTGTACCGGCGCCAAGCGGATGGCGCGTGGACCCGCCAGGATTACGCCGGTGTTCCGGTGGACATCCGGAGCGTGAATTGCACGCTGGCGCCGGATGCGGTGTTCGAGGATGTTTCGTGAGGAATAGCGGAGCGTCATTGGCGCTTCAATCTGGAGTGTTCTCGGTGCAGGGTGGATCGAGCGCTGATCGGCGATAGAATGCCGGCGACAATCCCGCGCAGGCGCTTTTCCCGCAGCTCGTCGCCGTGGTGGAGCGATACCTGGATCCGAAGGTGGCGAAAGTGCTGGTGGAACCACCCGCCGACCTGCGCGATCTGTTCCTCGCGCCCTGCTGCTCATAGGTCGTCGAGCGCCTTTCCAGCGCCATCGCTCCGGACATTTCGCAAGGCGAGGAGCCCGAGCTGCCGCGTTACGAGGCAAGGCGGCCTTCTATCCGGACAGGCAACTTCTTTTGCTTTTCGCATCGCGTTCGGGTATAGTGTGATCTGCATCTAGAGTTGGGTCGACGCCCAAGCCAACCTGCCCCTCCCGGGCAAGGTGGATCGCGAAAGCGGATGTGGCTCCTAGCGAGCAACCAAGCGGGAAGCGTCGACCCTCCTTGAACGGAGGGTTTTTTGTTGGCGCACTCTGAAATTCCGGCTGAAAAGATCGAGGCCTATCTCAAGACCGAGTATCGGTTTGGGGAAGGGCTCGCCGCCGTCACGTTGTGCATCGACCGGCGATCCGAGGAGCTGGCGCGACTTTACGCGTCCTCCGGGACGGTATGCGGCGTCTTTGTCACTGCCTTCAACCCGTTCGGCCGCGTCCAAACCATTGAGGACAACGAGGCCGCGCATGAACACCTGGGCACCGAACTCCGAGCGTTGTCTGCGCGGGTCATCGAGGGGGCCGGGACGGATTCGTCGGGGGCTTGGCCGGAAGAGAAAAGTCTTTTTTTTTGCCCTCGGGGTCGATCTCGATGCCGCGAGAAACCTCGGTACCCGCTACAGGCAGGATGCCATTGTGTGGGTCGGGGCCGACGCTGTGCCGAAACTGATATTGCTGCGATGACTTGAAGGACTGGCCCGCCTAACGGGCTGGGGGGATTTGATCCGGATTGCCGCCCCCGACAATTCGTCGAATGCGGCTAAACAGGAGATTGACCATGTCTATCCGCAACGGTTTGTTCTCCTCGGAGTCCGTTTCCGAGGGCCATCCCGACAAGCTTGCCGACCGAATTTCCGACCGCATCCTCGACACCTTCCTCGAACAGGACTCTCGCGCGAGGGTTGCATGCGAGACGATGCTCGCGGACCAGTGCGTCGTCGTCGCTGGCGAGTTCAAGACAAGCCGCCGCGAGATGTTCGACACCGTTCGAGCGCAAGCCGAGGATATTGTGCGACAGGTGCTGCGCGACACCGGCTACCGGAGCGCCGAAACCGGCATCGACCCCGAGGCGTGCGAAATCCAGATCCGCTTCAACCGCCAATCCGCCGACATCAATCAGGG
>JADLDQ010000231.1 GCA_020846575.1 Burkholderiales bacterium | reverse complement strand
GGTCTCGGGCCCGGGCTCCTCGATCACCAGGGCGAGCGGCACCTGGCGCACGTCCAGCGACAGCCCGTAGCCGAACAGCAGCAGCAGGAGCACCGGCATCAAGAAGGCGATGGCGATGCTGCTCGGGTCCCGCACCACCTGCAGGAACTCCTTGCGCACCAGTCCGCGCAGGCGCATGGCGGAGCCGGCGCGGCGCACGTCTCCCTCGGCGCCCGTGCGATGCTCGCCTTCCTTCGCGCCGGCGCGGCGCACGCCCCCCGCAGCCGGCGCAGCGCCGGCCTTCGCGTCGCTGCCGCTCATGCCGCCGCCCTCCGGCGTGCGCCCGCTTCGATCAGGCGAATGAACGCCTCCTCCATGCTCGGCTCCCCGGCACCGGGCTCCCGGACCCGCCGCTTGATCTCGACGGGCGCGCCCAGCGCCAGGATCTCGCCGGCTTCCATGATCGCCAGGCGGTCGCAGTACTCGGCCTCCTCCATGAAGTGCGTGGTCACCAGCACCGTCACGCCGTCTCGCGCCAGCGCGTTGATGCGCCGCCAGAACTCTCTCCTCGCGAGCGGGTCCACGCCCGAGGTGGGTTCGTCGAGGAACAGGATCGCGGGCTCGTGCATCAGGGCGCAGGCGAGCGCCAGGCGCTGCTTGTAACCGAGCGGGAGGTCGGCGCAGAGGGAATCGACCGCGTCCTCGAGCCCGAACTCGGCCAGCGCCCAGGCACGGCGTTGCGCGCGCCGCGCCGGTTCGATGCCGTAGGCGCCGCCGAAGAATTCCAGGTTCCTGCGCACCGACAGGTTGGCGTACAGGGAGAACCTCTGCGACATGTAGCCGATGCGTTCGCGCGCCGCGGAGGCGGCGCGGCGCAGGTCCACGCCGGCGACCTTCAGCGCGCCGGCGCTCGCCGGCAGGATGCCGCACAGCATGCGGAAGGTCGTGGACTTGCCGGCGCCGTTGGCGCCCAGCAGGCCGAAGATCTCCCCGCGGCGCACTTCGAAGCTCACGTTCCTCACCGCGTAGAAGTCGCCGTAGCGCCGCTGCGCGCCGCGCGCCTCGATCACCACCTCGCCGTTGCGCGGGTGACCGGATACAGGCGTGCCCGCCGTGAGGCGCGCTCCCGGCGGCCGGCGCTCGCAGAGCAGCGCAACGAAGGCGTCCTCGAAGCGCGGCGGCACGCTATCCAGAATCGCACCGGCGGGCAGGCGCCCCGGGTCCGGCGGCGTCGCTTCGCGCGTCACCAGGCGCACGCTGTCGCCCTGCAGCAGCGCATCGGCGATCGCCTCCTGCCCGGCCAAGGCGTCCTGCACCGCGCGCAGGTCGGCGCCCGGGACGCGCAGCGCCCAGGTGCGCCCGCGCATGCGCTCGCCGAGCGCCGCAGGCTGCGAGTTCAGCAGCACTTCTCCCTCGTGAAGCAACACCACCTCGTCACAGCGCTCGGCTTCGTCGAGGTAGGCGGTGGACAACAACACGCTCGCGCCCTCGTCGCGGACCAGCTCGCCCACGATCTGCCACAGCTCGCGGCGCGATACCGGGTCCACGCCGACGGTGGGTTCGTCCAGCACCAGCAGCCTCGGGGCGCGCACCAGCGCGCAGGCGAGACCGAGCTTCTGTTTCATGCCTCCCGAGAGCGCGCCCGCCAGGCGCTTCGCGAAGGGCGCCAGACCGGTCATGCGCACGAGCCGCGCATAGCGCTCGGCCCGCGCGCGACGTGGAACGCCCTGGAGGTCGGCGTACAGGTCCAGGTTCTCCTGCACCGACAGGTCTTCGTACAGTCCGAAACGCTGCGGCATGTAGCCGATCAGCGCCTGCACTCGCAGCGGCTCGCGGGCGGCGTCGCAGCCGAGCACGCGGATCGACCCCCTGTCCGGCGCGAGCAGACCGGCAACCAGGCGCATCAGCGTCGTCTTGCCCGCCCCGTCCGGGCCGACCAGGCCGAGAATCCGGCCCCGGCGCATGGTGAGCCACACGTCGCGCAGCGCCTGGACCTCGCGGCCGCCGGCCCGGAAGCGCTTCCACACGCCCGAGAGCTCGAGCACGGTCTGCGCGCTTGCGCCGGTGCGTGGCGCCGGATCGCCCACCGGGCCGCCCGTCACGGCCCGCCCGCGCAGGGATCGGCGCCGGGCGCGACCGGCGGCTGGTCCAGCGCCAGTTCCACCGTGGCCGGCATGCCCAGGCGCAACTCGTCGAGGGGCGCGCACACGAACACCCTCACCTGGTAGACGAGCGAGCTGCGCAGCTCGCGGGTTTCGACCGACCGGGGCGTGAACTCTGCGCTGGGCGAGACGAAGCCGACCCAGCCGCGGTAGTGCTTGTCCGGGTGGCTGTCCGTGCGCACCCGCGCCAGGCTGCCCGTACGCACCCGGCCGAGGTCGGGCTCGGAGAGAAACGCCCGCACCCACAGCGGCTCGGAAAGGGCGATGGTGAGCACCGTGCGCTGCGGCGAGGCCATGTCGCCGGGCTGCAGCACCCGGTTCTGCACGATGCCCGCCGAGGGCGCCGCGAGCGAAGTCTCCGCCAGGTCGCGCAGCGCCACCGCGAGCGCCGCCTCCGCGGCGCGCAGCGTCGCCTCCGCGGCGGCGATGTCTTCACTGCGCGGCCCGAGTTCCACCAGGCGCCTCGCTTCCTCTGCGGACTTGAGCCGCGCGGCGGCGGCCTCGGCCGCGGCGCGCGCATTGTCGGCCTGCTGCTGGGCGACGAAGCGCCGCGCGGCGAGGTCCTGCTGCCGCTCGAAGGCGAGCGCCGCGTTGCGCGCCTCCACGCGCGCGGCCTCGACGTCGGCGGCGGCCTTGCGGATTTCCTCGGGGCGGGACCCGGCCTTCAGGCGCGCAAGCACCTGCCGCTGTGCGGCGACCTGCGCGCGCGCCTGCCCGATCAATCCGGGCAGCCGGCCCGGATCGAGTTTCGCGAGCAGCTGTCCTTTCGTCACGCCTTCGCCCTCGTGGACCAGGATCTCGGCGATACGTCCCGAGGCGTTGAAGGCGAGTTCCACCTGCCGGATGTCCACGTTGCCGTGCAGCACCAGCAGCTTCGGGTCGGCCTCGCCCTTGTCGCGGTACCACCACCAGGCCGCGCCGCCCAGGCAGGCGGCCAGCACGACAAGCACGAACGCGCGTACCAGCCTGGTCTTCACCTCAGGTTCTTTCGCGCCCGGGTCGCCGCGTTGCCGTACCGGTCTGCCGGCGCGCTGCCGTACCGGTCTGCCGGCGCGCTGTCGTACCGGTCTGCCGGCGCGCTGCCGCGACCCGGGCGCCGGCGCCGCAATCCGCTCCCGGGTTCGCGACGGGCGCGGCGGATCGCCGCAGCAGCTCGGCGGCGAAGCGCACCGCGGCCCGGGCATCCTCCCGCGCCGCCGCGTCGGCGCGCGCGTGATACAGGACCGCGGCGCCGACCACGAAGGTGTGGAACAGCGCGACGCTCGCCGGGTCTGCGGGTAGCCCGAGCATCGAGAACAGATTCGCGAGACGTTCGCGCAGCATGCGCACGATGCCGCGCAGTTCCCTGCGCACCTTCGGGTCCTCGTCGGCGGCGGCGATGAGACCGAGCATCGCCCGCATGCGGCGCCGATCGGTGAGCGCGCGGGTGAGCAGTACGGGCAGATTCCCGGCGGCGATCTCTCCGCGGCCCGCCCCCGAGAGCAGCGGCCAGGCGAGCGCCTCCAGCGAGCGGCGCGCCACCGCCACCAGCAGGTCGCTGCGGGTCGGGAAGTAGTAGGTGAGATGGCTCTGGCGTACGCCGGCCGCCCGGCTCACCCGCGTCTGCGTGAGGTGGGCGACGCCATGCGCGCCGAGCAGCGCGATCGCGGAATCGAGGATGCGGTCCGATACGCCGGAGGTCCGCCCGGAACTCTTCATCCCTCCATCCTTCGCCGTTTTGGGCATCATACCAAGACTTGGTACCTGTACCAAACAGCATAGGAGCCGGACCGGCGTCCGTCCGCTCAGGGCGCGGGCAGCGCCCGCGCGGCGAACGGCTGCGCCCGCTGCGCGGCGAGGTGGCCGAGGTCCGGTAAGCGCCGGCAGGGCAGGCGCGCCTGCCCGAGGTGCTGGCCGGCAACATCCCGGCCGTATGGGCCGATCTCTCCACGGCGTCTCGGTGTCGGTTTTCCCAGGCGGTGAACGGCATGCTGTCCCGGTGAACACAAGGAGCGGATCGATGCGGCAGGCGCCGCGGGCGGGCACCGAGAGATTCTGCGGCGAGCTGCGTTTCAAAGACAGACCGTGGCCGGGCACGTGACCGGGAGCACCCGGCAGGAAGCGCCCGAATCCGCGCCGAATCCGCAATACACCCGCCAGGACCTTGCGACTCCGTGCTCGAGAGCGTAACTTGCTTCGCGCTGTCCACGGACAGTTCTCTGAACGAATCACGAGCGAAAACAGTGATCACCCGGACCAATCCGGTTGGTCCGGTGCTCGCCTCGCACCGGCAGTGGACGATGTCCTCTTGAGGCGCGGTTCCGGGACAGGCTCGATCACCTGAGCGCAGCACTGGCGGCCCGGGCCTGGACGGGCGAGGCAATCGCGCGAGGCGCTCAGCGAGCGCGTTGGCGAAAGGGGTTGGGGTCATGTGGAATTGGCTGCTGAATCCGTTCGCCGCGGCTGCCCCGCCGTCCTTTTCAGCCGTTATCGCCTGGCACGGGTGTTTCATGGCGCTCGCGTGGGTCGTTCTCATGCCGATGGCCCTGGCAGTGGCCCGGTTCTACAAGATCACGCCCGGACAGGACTGGCCGCGGGTAAGCAATTCCTTCTGGTTCAGAAGCCACCGCTGGCTCGGATATGCGACAGGTATTGCCACGGTCGTGGCCATGGCCGGCTTTCTCTGGCGCAGCGAACCTCTCATCCTGTGGCAGCGCCCCCACGCCATGACCGGCTGGGCGCTGCTCGCGTTGGCGCTGTTCCAGGTCGTCGGGTCCCTGTTTCGGGGCACCCATGGCGGCCCGATCGATCAGATAACGCGCAAGCCCGTCCCGCCCGAGCGATGGCCAGGGGATCATTTCAGCCTGACGCGCCGGCGAATCATCTTCGAGTATTCGCACAAGTACACCGGTTATGCGCTCATCCCGCTGACCGTCTGGCAGGTTGCCAGCGGGCTCCAGGATGCGGGCGCTCCGAACTGGATCTCGATCATGGCTGGCCTTTGGGCGGTGATCCTCGCCGCGGCCTTCATCAGGCTTCAAGCCGCGGGCCGCTGCATCGACACATACCAGGCGATCTGGGGCCTCGACGAGACCTTACCCGGCTATCGGCGCGAACCGATCGGCTGGGGCATCACTCGTGTCCATGGACCGTACGCGGCGAAACCGCTGACTTGGAAATTCGCTCGAGGCAAGCGGGGCGACCAGGCGGCAGATCCGCTCACTCGCCGCTCTACGCCTGACCGCAAGGGAGATATCGCCGGATAGCCCCGGCAGACGAGGACGCCCGGCCTATCCGCATGGCGGTTGTGCAGCGGTCCTTGAGCACCCGAAGATCCGCAACCCTCGCCCGCGCAGCGTCGAGGTGCGCGCAGCGCCGGCGCTGACGCGACCCGATCTGCAATGTGTGTTGGCTGGCCGTCCCCGGGTGATCGGCCACTCGGCGCGCGGATCGACGCGCCACGCGCAGGCGGCTACACCCGCTCCAGGATCGCCGCGATCCCCTGCCCGCCGCCGATGCACATGGTGACCAGAGCGTAGCGCGCCTGCGTGCGCTGCAGCTCGTGGAGCGCCTTCACGGTGAGGATCGCCCCGGTGGCGCCGATCGGGTGGCCGAGCGCCACCGCGCCGCCGTTGGGATTCACCTTCGCCGGGTCGAACCCGAGGTCCTGCGTCACCGCCATCGCCTGCACCGCAAAGGCCTCGTTGGATTCGATCACGTCCATGTCCGCGGGCGAAAGGCCCGAGCGCTCGAACACCCGCCGCACAGCCGGGATCGGGCCCAGGCCCATCAGCTGCGGCTCCACGCCCGCGTGCGCATAGGCGAGCAGCCGCGCGAGCGGCTTCGCGCCGCTCCTGGCCGCCGCCCGCGCCTCCATCAGCACCAGCGCCGCCGCGGCATCGTTGATGCCGGAGGCGTTGCCGGCGGTGACGGTGCCGTCCGTCTTGAACGCGGGCTTGAGCTTGGCGAGGTCCTCGAGTTTCGCATCGCGGCGCACGTGCTCGTCGCTCTCGAAGGACACCGTGCCCTTGCGCGCCTTCACTTCGACCGGGACGATCTGCTCGCGAAAGCGGCCCTCCTCCAGCGCCTTGGCGGCGCGCCGGTGGCTCTCCAGCGCGTAGGCGTCCTGCGCTTCGCGCGTGAAACCGTACTTCGCGGCGATGTTCTCGGCGGTGACGCCCATGTGGCCGTGCCCGAACGGATCGTGCAGCGCCGCGCTCATGGCGTCGGTCACGGCTGCATCGCCCATGCGCTGGCCCCAGCGCGCCGAGGGTACGATGTAGGCCGCCCGGCTCATGCTCTCGGCGCCGCCCGCCACCGCCGCCTCGCAGTCGCCGAGCAGGATGTGCTGGGCCGCCGACACCACCGCCTGCAGCCCGCTGCCGCACAGCCGGTTGACGGTGAGGCAGGGCGTGCCCGCAGGCAACCCGGCCTCGATGGCCGCCACGCGCGACAGGTACATGTCGCGCGCCTCGCCGTGGATCACGCCGCCCAGCACCACGTGGCCGACGCTTGCCGGATCGATCCCGGCGCGCGCCACCGCTTCGCGCACGCAGATCGCACCGAGCCGTGTCGGCGGGAAGTCCTTCAGCGAGCCGCCGAACCCGCCGATGGCGGTCCGCGCGCCGCTCGCGATCACCACTTCGCGCTGTGCCATGTAGCCTCCGATCGAGTATCGCCGCAGCGCCGCGCGCCCCTCACTTGCTCGCGAGCGCCGCGCCGCGCCTGGCCGCGAGCGCCGCTGCGCCCCTGGCCGCGCCGGGGTGGGTACGGCTACGCCCGGGGGGCGCGGCCCAGAGGTCGTGGGCGCTCGCGCGGGCGATTCTGACCTCGACCCAGTCGCCGGGCTTCAAACCGGCGGCGCCGGGAAGGTATACACGCCCGTCGATCTCCGGCGCGTCGGCGCCCGAGCGCGCCAGCGCCTGCTCCTCGCCCACCTCGTCCACCAGCACCCTGACCGTGCGCCCGACCCAGCGGCGCAACCGGCGCGCGCTGATCCTCTCCTGCGCCTGCATCAGCCGTCCCCGCCGCTCCTCGCGCACCTCGGCGGGAACCGGGCCGGGCAGATGGTTCGCCGCCGCCCCCTCCACCGGGGAGTAGGCGAAGCAGCCGACACGGTCCAGCTCGGCTTCCTCCAGGAAGTCGAGCAGCTCGCGGAACTCGCCTTCGGTCTCTCCCGGAAAGCCGGCGATGAAGGTGCTGCGCAGGGTGATGTCCGGGCAGACGGCGCGCCAGGCGCGGATGCGCGCGAGATTGTCCTCGCCGCTCGCCGGGCGCTTCATCAGCCGCAGGATGCGCCGGCTCGAGTGCTGGAACGGGACGTCGAGGTAGGGCAGAATCCGCCCCTCGGCCATCAGCGGGATCACCTCGTCCACGTGCGGGTACGGGTAGACGTAGTGCAACCGCACCCAGACCCCGAGCGAGCCGAGAGCGCGCGCAAGGTCCGTCATGCGCGTCCTGAGCGGCCTGCCTCCCCAGAACCCGGTGCGGTAGCGCAGATCCGCGCCGTAGGCGCCGGTGTCCTGTGAGATCACCAGCAGTTCGCGCACGCCCGCAGCCGCGAGGTTCTCGGCCTCGCGCATCACCTCGCCGATGGGACGGCTTTCGAGATCGCCCCGCAGCGACGGGATGATGCAGAAGGTGCAGCGGTGGTTGCAGCCTTCCGAGATCTTCAGGTAGGCGTAATGCCGCGGCGTGAGCTTCACGCCCTGGGGCGGCACGAGGTTCGTGAACGGGTCGTCCTCGAGCGGCTGCGGCAGGTGCGCGTGCACCGCCTCCATCACCTCATCGAGCGCGTGCGGGCCGGTGACCGCGAGCACACGCGGGTGCGCCTTCCTCACCACCTCGGCCTTTGCGCCGAGGCAGCCGGTGACGATCACCCGGCCGTTCTCGGCGAGCGCCTCCCCGATCGCCTGCAGCGATTCCTCCACCGCGCTGCCGATGAAGCCGCAGGTGTTGACCACGACCAGGTCGGCATCGCGGTAGCTCGCCGCCGTGGCGTAGCCCTCGATGCGCAGCCGGGTGAGGACGCGCTCGGAGTCCACCAGCGCCTTGGGGCAGCCCAGGGAGACGAAGCCGACCCTGGGTACCTTCTTGGAGAGCCGTCGATTCACTGTTCGCTCAAATCTCGGCACTACGCAGTGGCGGAGGACTCAATCGATCGCCGCGATCTGACGATTCGCGAGCATCGCGAATCGTCAGATCGCGGCGAAACGCGGCGGTCAATACGCTCCGGTCGGACCCGCCAAGCGCGGGTGACGATAGTCAGCTGCTTGCTCACGCAGCGTGTGGGCGGCCGTGCTCACCCCTTCTTCTCCCCGCCCGGCTCCTCCTTCGCGCCTTCTTTCGGCGCCGCCTGCGGCGGCGTGAAGCCGGGGAAGCCGAACCCCGAGAACATGTTGCGCGTCTGGTTCTGCAGCTGCTGCTGCATCTGCAGGAACATGTTCCTGCTCTGCTCCACGTAGGCGGTGATGAGGCTCTGCATCGCCGGTGCCTGGAAGTTCATGAACTGGTTCCACAGGTCCTGGCTCGCCTTGCTGTTGCCGCCGTAGAGCGCCTGCGACGGGTCCTGCATGCGCTTTTGCAGCTCGTTGAACAGCTCGATGTTGCGCTGCAGGTACGAACCCATCATGCCCTGCATCGCGTTGCCGTAGAAGCGGATCAGCTGGCTGAGCACATCGGAGCTGAACATCGGCTGTCCGCCCGATTCCTCATCCAGGATGATCTGCAGCAGGATGGAGCGCGTCAGGTCCTCGCCCGACTTCGCGTCCACCACCTGGAACTCCTCGTGCTTGAGCACCAGTTCCTTCACATCGGCAAGCGTGATGTAGGCGCTGGTGCGGGTGTCGTAGAGGCGCCGGTTCGGGTATTTCTTGACGAGGCGGACCGCTTCTGCCATGAGCTGCTTCCCCCGATATCTCCAGTGTCACGGGGGAACCGTCCCCCGCGCCCTCCCGATGTCCGGCGCGGCCGGCGCAGTCACGCCGGCCGCGCCGGACCGCCGGGTCACTGCATGTGCTGGCCGCCGTTGATGGCGATGTTCGCCCCGTTGACGAAGGCGGCTTCCTGCGAGCACAGGTAGATGATCAGGCCCGCGACCTCGTCGGGCTTGCCGAGCCGCCCTACCGGAATCTGCGGAATGATCTTGCCCTCCAGGATGTCCTTCGGAATGGCGGTGACCATCTTGGTGCCGATGTAGCCCGGCGAGATGGTGTTGACGGTGACGCCTTTGCGGGCGACCTCCAGGGCGAGGGATTTGGTGAAGCCGTGCATCCCGGCCTTGGCCGCGGCGTAATTGGTCTGGCCGAACGCGCCCTTGGAGCCGTTCACCGACGAGACGTTGATGATGCGTCCCCAGCCGCGCTCGGTCATGCCGTCGCAGACCTGCTTGGTCATGTTGAACACCGAGTCGAGGTTGGTGTGGATGACCGCGTCCCAGTCGGCCTTGGCCATCTTGCGGAAGGTCATGTCGCGGGTAATGCCCGCGTTGTTCACCAGGATGTCCACCGGGCCGGCGCTGCGCACGATCTGCTCGACGCAGGCGCGGCAGTCCTCGTAGTCGGTCACGTCGCAGGGGTAGGCCTGGAATTCGTAGCCGCGCGATTTCATCTGCGCGACCCACTTGTCGGCCGTCTTGTTGGACCGGGAGTAGGTGACCACCACCCGGTAGCCCGCGTCGGCCATCTTGCTGCTTATGGTTTCGCCCAATCCGCCCATGCCGCCGGTGATCAGTGCGATGCGCTGAGTCACTTCTTCTCTCCCCTTGATCCCGCCCTTTGCGGCGATTATGGCACCGAAACCGAGGTCCCCCGCCCGCGCGCCGCCCCCGGCGGCACCGCTAGCACATGTGCATCCCGCCGTTGATCGAGACGTTCGCGCCGGTGATGTAGGCCGCCTCGTCGGAGACGAGGTACGCGATCAGCCCGGCGATTTCCTCCGGGCGCGCGAGGCGGCCGATGGGAATCTGGTCCACGATACCCTTGAGCACCTCGGGCTTGATGGCGCGCACCATATCGGTTTCGACGTAACCGGGCGAGATGGTGTTGACCGTCACGCCCTTCTTCACCACTTCCTGCGCCAGCGCCTTGGTGAAGCCGTGCATGCCCGCCTTCGCCGCGGAATAGTTGGCCTGCCCGAACTGACCCCTGATCGCATTCACCGAGGACATGTTGACGATCCGCCCCCAACCGCGGTCAGCCATGCTCTCGACCACCTGCCGGGTCACGTTGAAGACGCTGTTCAGGTTGGTGTTGATGACGGCGTGCCAGTCGGCCGGCAGCATGCGCTTGAACACCGAATCCCGCGCGATTCCGGCATTGTTGACCAGGATGTCGACCGGTCCGACCACCGCACGCACCTGGTAGAACATCTGCGCGCAGGAATCGAAGTCGTCGACGTCTCCCTCGGCCGCGTGCACCTGCAAACCTTCGCCGCGCATCGCGTCCAGCCACTCGCTCTTGTGCCCGTAACCCGGCAGGCAGCCGGCGACCACACGGATGCCGTTGCGCGCGAGTCGCCGGCAGATGGCGGTGCCGATACCCCCCATGCCGCCCGTCACGAAGGCCACCCGCTGCTGGGTCGCCTTGTCCGCGGCTTCGCCGGCATCGCGTGCCCCGCGGGTGGCGTTCTCTCTGGTCAGGACTGACGACATGTGCTGCGCGCTCCCTTCTCGTTTCAGTGAAGGCGCGGGCCCTCCCGATCCCGCGCCGCCGATCGACCGAGCCTTCAGCGCTCCACCGCGAGCGCCACGCCCATGCCGCCCCCGATGCACAGGGACGCGAGACCCTTCCTCGCATCGCGGCGGATCATCTCGTAGAGCAGCGTCACCAGGATGCGGCAGCCGGACGCGCCGATCGGATGCCCGAGCGCGATCGCGCCGCCGTTGACGTTGATCCTGGCCGTATCCCACCCCATCTCGCGGTTGACGGCGATCGCCTGAGCGGCAAAGGCCTCGTTGACCTCCATCAGGTCGAGATCGGAGGCCTTCCAGCCGGCCCTGGCGAGGCAGCGCCTGGAGGCCGGCACCGGGCCCATGCCCATGATGCTCGGGTCCACGCCCGCGCACGCATAGGCGGCCACCCGCGCCAGCGGCGCGAGACCGAGTTCACGCGCTTTGTTCTCCCTCATCATGATCACCGCCGCCGCCCCGTCGTTGATGCCCGAGGCGTTGCCCGCGGTACCCGTGCCGTTCTTGTCGAAGGCGGGTTTGAGCGCCGCCAGCGACTCCACCGTGGTGCCGTGGCGCGGGTATTCGTCCGCGTCGAAGGCGACGGGATCGCCCTTGCGCTGCGCGATGAGGATCGGAACGATCTCGTCCTTGAAGCGCCCCGCCTTCTGCGCGGCCTCCGCCTTGTGCTGCGACTCGGCGGCGAACGCGTCCTGCGCGGCGCGCGTGACCTCGTGCTTCTTCGCCACGTTCTCGGCGGTGACGCCCATGTGGTAGTTGTTGAACACGTCGGTGAGGCCGTCGCAGATCATCGAGTCCACCAGCTTCGCATCGCCCATGCGGAAGCCGTCGCGGGAGCCGACCAGCACGTGCGAGGACTGGCTCATGCTCTCCTGCCCGCCGGCGACGACGATCTCGGCGTCCCCGGCGATCAGCGCCTGCGCGGCCAGGTGGGTCGCGCGCAGGCCCGAACCGCACACCATGTTGATCGTCATGGCCGGCACCTCGTCGGGCAGGCCCGCGCCGCGCGAGGCCTGGCGGGCAGCGTTCATACCGACGCCGCCCGCGAGGATCTGGCCCATGATCACCTCCGAAACCTGCTCGGGCCGCACGCCCGATTTCGCCAGCAGCGCCTTGATCACGTGAGTGCCCAGTTCCGAGGCCTTCATCTTCGCCAGCGTGCCGCCAAACTTGCCGATCGCGGTCCGGCCGGCCGCGACGATCACGACGTCAGTCATGGTGTCCTCCGTTGTTCAACAATTCACGCTGCGGTCTGTTTCACATAGCGCCCGGGCGCCGGCTCCGCCGGTCTGTACCGGGCGTTTCCCAGCCTCTTTCCCGCCTTGACCAGGCCGCCGCCGTGACCGGCCAGCCAGTCGGTCCAGTGGCTCCACCAGCTTCCCCTCGCCTGCGATGCCCCCGCGAGCCACTGCCCGGGATCGGCGGGCAGCGCCGCGCCCGGCCCGGCGTTCACCCAGTGGCTGCGGCGGTTCGAGGCGGCGGGGTTGACGATGCCGGCGATGTGGCCGCTCGCGCCCAGGACGAAGCAGGTCTCGCCGCCCAGGAGCCGCGCCGATTCATAGCCGGTCTTCCAGGGCACGATGTGGTCCTCGCGTGTCGCCAGCACGTAGGCCGGCACGCGCACGCGGGACAGGTCCACCGCCACATCGAGCATCGTCAGCCGGCCGGGCTGGCGCAACGCGTTCTCCATGTACATGTGCCTGACGTAGTAACAGTACATGGGCCCCGGCAGGTTGGTGCCGTCGCTGTTCCAGTAGAGCAGGTCGAAGGCCGCGGGCGTGCCGCCCTTGAGGTAGTTGCCGACCACGTAGGGCCACACCAGGTCGTTCGCCCGCAGCGCGGAGAACACGAAAGCGAGATCGCGCCCCGGCATCACGCCGCCGGCGCCGATGGCCGCCTCGCGCGCCGCGTGGCTCGGCTCGTCGATGAAATGGGCGATCTCCCCCACGTCGCCGAAGTCGAGCATGGAGGCGAGGAAGGTGGCGCTCGCCACCCGCTCGTCGCCCTTGGCGGCCATCACCGCCAGCGCGCTGCCGAGCAGGGTGCCGCCGACACAGAAGCCGAGCATGTTGACCTGCGCTGATTTCGCGATGTCGGCAGCCGCGCCGATGGCAGCGAGCACCCCCAGGCGCAGGTAATCGTCCCAGACAAAACCTGCGCACGAGGCGTCGATGTTGCGCCAGGAGATCATGAACACGCGCTGCCCCCTGGCGAGCGCGTGGCGCACCAGTGAGTTCTCCGGCCGCAGGTCCAGGACGTAGTACTTGTTGATGCACGGCGGCACCATCACCAGCGGCCGGCGCTGCACTTGCGCTGCGACCGGGGCGTACTGGATGAGTTGCATCAGCTCGTTTTCGTAGACCACCGCCCCGGGCGTGGCCGCGATGTCGCGCCCCACCTCGAAGGCGGACTCGTCGGTGGTGGAGATGCGCCCCTTGCGCAGATCCTGCACGAGGTTGAGCACGCCCTTGGACAGGCTCTCGCCCTGCGTTTCCAGGGCGAGTTTCAGCGCCTCGGGATTGGTGGCCGCGAAGTTGGCGGGTGACAGTGCATCGATCCACTGGCGGGTGAAAAAGCGCAGGCGTTCCCTCGCGGCCGCATCGAGGTCCAGCGCCTCGACGCTGTCGACGAGGAACCGCGAGTTGATCCTGTAGCACTCGCTGAGGTAGCGGAAGTACGGGCTCGCGCGCCATTCCGGGGCGCCAAAGCGCCGATCTGCCGGCCCCGCTTCCCCGGGTGCCGGCTCTCGGCCCTCCAGCATCGAGCGCCACAGCGAGGCATGGGCCCTGTGGAGATCGGCCTGCAGGCGGCAAAGGCGCGCCGAGCCGCTGTCCGGGACCGCGGGCGGCAATCCCGCGCCGGCAGCCGCTTGCATCGTGAACAATCTGAAAAGGGATTCCAGCCCGGGGAGGGCCGAGGGCTCGCCCGACAGCGTGGACTGGAAGGGGCTCGAACTCACTCGCGAGTCGTTTCTGTCACCCGAATGACGCGCCGATTATTGCGTCGCACAATACAGAAGTCAAGCCGTATCACAGATAATAAACGCTTTAATTACAATTAATTAGATTAGATTCCGGATTTCGTTCGAGCATATTTGCTGCAAAGACCCGGCGCCGGCACGCAATGCGCAAGGCGCTGGCGCATTGCGCGGCATGAGCTTGGTCAGGCGCCCGCGGCCTGGCTCAGGCCCGGCTCGGTGTGGGAGTACGAGCGACCTGCGCGTTGCGCTTCGCAACTGCACGGGTGCGCAAGGCGCAGGAGAATACGTCTCTGGGGGGACGCTTGCGCGCAGTATCACCCCCACTGCGGTGCTGCCGCCCCGTGCGCCGCGCGAGCGTTTTTCGTTCCATTCGCGCGCGAGGAGTAGACATGCAACTTCTCACCACGCTGCGCAGCGCATCCTGCGCCCTGCTGGCCGCAACGATCCTCGCCGCACCGATCCTCGCCGCGGCCCAGGCCTTTCCCACCAAGCCGGTGCGCGTGGTGGTGCCGCTGGAACCCGGCGGCGCGGTGGACATCGCCGCGCGCAATCTCCAACCGAGAATGCAGGAGTTTCTCGGCCAGCCGATTCTGATCGAAAACCGCGGTGGCGCGGCCGGCCAGATCGGCACCCAGGCGGTAGCGCGCGCCGCGCCGGACGGGTACACGATCCTGTTCACCATCGGCGGCGCGCACGTGCTGTCGATGTTCGCCTACAAGAACCTGCCCTACCACCCGGTGAAGGACTTCACGCCCATCACCTCGATCGCGGACACCGTGCTCGCCATCTCCGCGCGCGCGAGCTTCCCGGCCGGCAGCGTGCGCGAGATGATCGAGTACGCGAGGCGCAATCCGGGCAAGGTCTCCTACGGCCACACCGGCGTGGGCGGCGTCACCCACCTGGGCATGGAGCAGATTCGCGCGCTCTCCGGCATCGACATCATCAACGTGCCCTTCAAGGGCGGCGGTCCGCTCACCACCAACCTCGTGGGGGGCCAGATCGACATGGGCGTGCTGCCGCTCGCCCCGGTCATGCCGCACGTCAAGGCGGGCAAGGTGAAGGTACTTGCCATCCTCGGCAAGAGACGCTTCAGGGGAATGCCCGATGTGCCCGCGGCGACCGAGCAGGTGCCCGGATTCGAGAACCTGGAAGGCACCGGTACCTGGGTGTTCGGGCCGGCAGGCATGCAGCCTGCCGTGGTCACGCGCCTGCAGGAGGCGGTCGCCAGGGCGGTGCACTCACCGGAGATCGCCGCCAAACTCGAGGCCGGCGGCCAGATACCCAACGGAGAAACGCCGGCCGCGATGGCCGCGGAAATCCAGTCGGTCGTCGAAGTCGGCGCGCGGCTGATGAAGCTGGCGGGCGTCAAGCCGGAGTAGATCCGAAGCGGGCGCAGGTCCGAAGCGGGCCCCGGTCCGGCCGCAGCCCGCACGCCTGCCCCGCGCGCTGCGGGGCAGGCGCGCGGCGCCTCAGGCCGCGCGGCTCTTGGCGCGCTCGCCGCCCGCTTCCGCGGTCTTCTCGAAGCGGATCACCCCGGCCCGCGCGTCCACCCGCACCCTGTCCTTGGCGGCGAACCTGCCCTCGAGGATCTCCTTCGCCAGCGGGTTCTCGATGGCGGCCTGGATCGCGCGCTTGAGCGGACGTGCGCCGAACACCGGGTCGAAGCCGGTCTTGGCGAGTTCCGCGAGCGCCGCGTCGCTCACCTCCAGGGCGATCTCCAGCTTCGCCAGGCGCTGCTCGAGGTAGCGCAGCTGGATCTTCGCGATGCTCTTGATGTGCTTCTCGTCCAGAGCGTGGAACACCACGATCTCGTCGATGCGGTTGACGAACTCGGGGCGGAACTGCGTCTTCACCTCCGCCAGCACCGCCAGCTTGATGACGCCATAGTCGTCGCCCGCCATCTGCTGGATCATCTGCGAGCCCAGGTTGGAGGTCATCACCACCACGGTGTTCTTGAAGTCCACGGTGCGGCCCTGCCCG
>JADLDQ010000230.1 GCA_020846575.1 Burkholderiales bacterium | reverse complement strand
CGAACCGGCGCGCGCGCCGTCCGCAGCCGGCCACCACGGCGTCGATTCGGCAACCGTGCGCCCGATCCTGCCTTCAAAGCGTACTGCGGAGCGCGCCATGCGGGAGACTGTAGCATCGGGATGCAGGCGCGACGGACATCCGTTCACTTGTCGGTCCGGCGGCCGGGGGCAACAGTCAGAAATTTCAACTTCAACTCCAAAGCGCCTGGTCCAGTGCAGATAGGCCTGCTCGGTCCGGTAGCGGTAGTGCAGCCGACGGATCGCGTTGCGGACCTGCTCGAGCAGCCGCGGCGACCCGGCGGACGATGGCTCCGGCATAGCCCCTCCTGAATACCATTGAACAAGATACTGGCTTTATGTACAGTCCCCATAACGCCTTGATTCGAGGCCAGGTTGACAGGAAGAATCCGGAATTGCGGGAATACACTCCGTCTTTTATGCTCCCTACTTCTTGTTGAACTAAACCGCTTCGCGGTGGTGGGTTCGCATTGAGGGTCGTGGCCTCGCCGTCCGGCGAGGTGAAGCGAATCGAAGTGAGCTAAAGCAGTGAGTGGGGTCAGTGAGCTCGGCTGCCCGTGTCGTGTCAGCGTCCTCGTCGCGGGGATCGTCCCGCGAATCTCGACGAGGAGACGGCAATGGGAGCACTGCGCAAGCAAATGGACGGCGATCTGGTGGTCCGCGGCATGTCGGTTCGTACACGTGAAGCGTATCTGGGGGCGGTCAGGGGACTGGCGAAGCACTACGGTCGGCGGCCGGACCAGATCAGCGAAGAGGAGGTCCGCAACTACCTGCTCTACCTGATCGAGGAGCGGCGTCTGGCCTGGTCGAGCTGCAATGTCGCCAAGCAGGGACTGAAGTTCTTCTACCGGGTCACGCTGAAGCGCCGCGAGAGTCAGTTCGAGATTCCCCGATCACGAACGAAGCAGAAGCTGCCGCAGATCCTTTCGCGCGAGGAAGTCGCGACGCTGATCGAGAAGACGGCGAACGTGAAGCACCGCGTGATCCTGATGACCACCTACGGCGCGGGGCTGCGGCTGAACGAGAGCTGCCATCTGCGGGTCGCGGACATCGATTCCGACCGGATGACGATCCGCGTCGAGCAGGGCAAGGGTGGCAAGGACCGCTACACGCTGCTCTCGCCGAAGCTGCTTGCGGAGCTTCGGCTGTACTGGAGGGCCTTTCGGCCGGCGCACTGGCTCTTTCCCGGCCAGAACCCCGAGCAGCCGATCAGCGACATCTCGGTGCAGCGCATCTATCAGGCGGCGAAGCGGCGTGCCGGGATCGCCAAGGAAGGCGGCATCCACGCCCTGCGGCATGCCTTCGCCACGCACCTGCTCGAAGCCGGGGTGGATGTGCACACGATCCAGCGCCTGATGGGGCACGGACACATCAGCACCACGCAGCGCTATTTTCATCTCGCGCGCAAGCACCTGGCGGGAACGACTTCGCCGCTTGAGCTGCTCGAAGGAGCCAAGATCCCACCGCGGTAACGCGCCGTGGCCGCCCGCGACACGGGCGCTCGCCGCGGCAAGCTGGAACTCGCCGACATCGTTCGCAGGCACGGCGAAGCGTTTCGCGCCGCGCACGGGCTTTGCTCGGTCCAGCACCGGGCGCTTCGAGCGATCGAGCGTTGCCGCACGGCGGCGCTCAGGGGAGAGCTTCGCGCCTGTGATGCCTGTGGGCACCGGCGCTACGTGTACCACTCCTGCCGCAACCGCCACTGCCCGAAGTGCCAGGCGCGTGCCCGGGAGCGTTGGCTCGAAGCGCAGCGCGCTGAGCTCCTGCCCGTGCCCTACTACCACCTCGTGTTCACGCTGCCGCACGAGCTGAACGCGCTCGCCCAAGGCAATCCGCGATCGATCTACGCGATGCTCTTCGCGGCGGCCTCGGCGACGTTGGTCGAGTTCGGCCGAAACCCGCGCTGGCTCGGCGGAGAGATCGCGGCAACCCTCGTCCTTCACACCTGGGGCCAGACGCTCACGCAGCATCTGCACGTGCATGCGCTGGTGGCGGCGGGAGCGCTCTTGGCTTCGGGCGGCTGGGTGCGCTCGCAGCGCGGGTTCCTATTTCCGGTGCGCGCGCTCTCGAAGGTGTTTCGCGGCAAGTTCCTCGAGGCGTTCGGTGACGCGCTCGATGGCGGCGATCTCGTGCTGGCGGCGGGCACCGCGGCGTTTGCGGGCGGGCGAGCCCGAAGCGATCTCTTCAGAGCGCTACGTCGTCATGACTGGGTGGTCTACGCGAAGCAGCCCTTCGCAGGACCCGAGGCGGTGCTCGCCTACCTGGGGCGCTACACCCACCGCACGGCGATCGGCAACGAGCGGCTCGTGTCCCTGTCGGCTGACGCCGTGTGCTTTCGCTACCGGGACTACGCCCATGGCGCCAAGCAACGGGTCATGAGTCTCGCGACCTCCGAGTTCCTGCGCCGCTTCTGCCTTCACGTGCTGCCGCGCGGCTTCAACCGCATCCGGCACTACGGGCTGCTCGCCAATCGTAACAAGCGCGAACTGCTGCAACGCGCACGCGCCGCGCTCGATGTGACGCTCGTGCCGGCGACACCTGTCGCCGCGGAGCCCGTGGCCGCCTTCTGGCAACGCGTCGCCGCGATCGACATCGAGGCCTGCCCGCACTGCGCGACCGGGCGGCTTCACGTCGTCGCGACCATCGCGCCGCAACCGCATCCGCCGCCATGACCTCGATCCGCAATCCTCGCAATCGGCATCCCAGCGAGCATCCCCATTCGATGCCCGCCGACGTCGTTCGTCTCCGGTGTGCGCGTTGACCCTCGATCGCCCCTCTGCCATAGTGCCTTCAGCCCGAATTCACACTCGCGACCAGCGCCTCGATATCCATGACCGCCTCAGCGAACTTCGAACAACCCCGCTCGGCGCATTCAATTCCCAAGCATCGCCGCTCAACCGCTGACGACGGCGGCTCAGTTCAACTGATCGTATCCGTCATGCTGCCGCACGCCGGATACGATCCTGTTCGTTAGGCCCCATGAATTAGGCGGCGTCGGCGTGCAGTCTTACGCCAAGTGCGCGCGCGACCTTGAGAACGGTAGCAAAGCTAGGATTTCCATTCGAACCAAGAGCCCTATACAAGCTCTCGCGGCTCAGGCCGG
>JADLDQ010000229.1 GCA_020846575.1 Burkholderiales bacterium | reverse complement strand
GGCGGCGATCATGACCTTCTGCAGCACGATCGCCTCGTCGCGGATGTAGGCGTCGAACTGCTGCGGGCTCATCTGCATGGGCTCGGCGACCAGCTTCGCCAGCCGCGCGAGCACCTCCGGCTCCCGCTCCGCGCGCAGGATCTCGGCATTGAGCCGCGAGACGACCTCTCGCGCCGTGCGCGCCGGCGCGAGCATACCCACCCAGAAATCGAACTGCCCGCCCGGGTAGCCTGCCTCGGCGATGGTGGGCACCTCGGGCAGCACGGCCGAGCGCGCCCGGGTGCTCACCGCCAGCGCGACCAGCCGCCCCTCCTTGAGGGCGCCGACGCTCGACACCAGCGGCACCCAGGCGTACTGCACCCGGCCCGCCATGGCGTCGTTGAGGATCTCGGGGGTGCCCTTGAACGGGATGTGGACCGCCTTCACCTCGGCGGCCATGTTGAACTTCTCGGAGTTGATGTGCGCGGCGCTGCCGACCCCTGCGGTGCCGAAATTGAACGCGCCGGCCTTCGCCCGGGCGGCGGCGACCAGCTCGCGCACGTTGCCGAACCCCAGCGTCTTGGGTGCGACCAGCACGCTCGGCAGGTTGGCGAGCGGCGCGACGCCGGCGAAATCCTTGATGGTGTCGTAGGGCAGGTTGGCGTAGAGCACGGGATTGACCACGTGGCCGGTGGAGACGACCCCTACGGTCAGGCCGTCCGGCAGCGCCTTGGCGACCAGGGCGATACCGATGGTGCCGCCGGCGCCGGGACGGTTTTCCACGATCATCGGCTGGCCGAGCGCCGGCGCCAGCCGCTCCCCCAGCACCCGCGCCATGATGTCGGTGGCGCTGCCCGGGGTGAAGGGCACGACGATCTTCACCGGTCCGGACGGATAGGTCTGCGCGAGCGCCGCCGCGCCTGCGGCAAAGCAACCGGCTCCCGCCAACACCGCCAGCTTCATTCGCTTGAGTGGCTTGTTCACGCTCCCTCTCCTTGAGAAAAATGCCTTCGCAAACTCGCCGGGTCGCCGCATCGCCAAGTCGGGTCGCCGCATCGGCAAGTTGCCGGGTCGCCGGCCCCGCGCACGAGGCCTTCCGCGCCTTCTGGGCCCTCAGCTCAACCCATCGTCCACGGCAACGTTCTCGGGCGCGAGTTCGATACCCGACATCTTCGCCTGCTGCAGGATGAGCGCCGAGAAGTCCTGCTCGGAAAGACCGCTGCCCATCATCGCCTGCACCAGTTCGCGGGTCGCGGCCGCGAGCGGCATCGGCACCTCCAGCCGCCGCGCGGCTTCCAGACCCAGGTCGAGGTCCTTGCGCAGCAGGTATGGCGTGAAGGTCACGTGGAAATCGAGGTTGACCAGCGCCGGGCTCTTGTAGCGCGAGAAGGTCGAGCCCATGACGCTCTTGTTGAGGAAGTCGAGGAAGGCGTGCCGCGGAACACCCGCCTTCTCGGCGAGAACGGTGATCTCCACCAGCGACTGGATCACCACGCCGAGGTACACGTTGTGGCAGATCTTCACGAAGCGGGCGATGTCGCCCTCGCCGACGTAGGACGCCTCCTGCCCTATCAGCCGCAGGAAGGGCGCCGCCTCCTCGAAGGCCGCACGCGGACCCGACGCCACGAAGGAGAGCTTGCCCGCCTTCACCACCTTGGCGTTGCCGCTCACCGGCGCCGCGAGCATCGCGACGCCGGACTTCGCCAGCGCCGCGCGCAGCTCGGCCGAGCCCTCGAACGAAATCGAGGTGCAGTCCACCAGGAGCCGCGGCAGGCCCGAGCCGCCCGGCCGCGCGCCCGAGAGCAGGCCGTCCTTGCCCAGCACCACCGCCTTCACGTCGTCCCAGGCGGCGAGCATGCAGAAGACGATCTCGCAGCCGGCGAGTTGCGCGGGTGAATCGGCAATTCGCACCCCGAGCGGTGCGAGCGCCTCGGCCTTGGACCGGGTGCGGTTCCATGCCGTCACCGTGCAGCCCGCGGCGGCGAGCCGCCGCGCCATGTCGAAACCCATGCGGCCGGTTCCGAGCCAGCCGACTCTGGTCTTTGTTGCATCCACGCTGCGTTTCTCCCCTGGCGGGCCGGCGTTGTTCAGGAACTGATCGAGGCCGCTTGGCTCACGACTTCGCGCCCGTCGTGTCGATCTCCGCCAGCTTGGTCCCCACCGGCACCGCAACGCCGGTTTCCACCAGGATGGCGGTGAGCACGCCCGAGGCCGGCGCGGGAATCTCGGTGGTGACCTTGTCGGTCTCCAGGTCGAACAGCGGCTCGTCGGCGCGCACCGCGTCGCCGACCTTCTTGTACCAGAGCGCGACGATGCCCTCTTCGACCGTCTCGCCCAGCTGCGGCATGATCACGTCCAAGATACCCCCCTACCAGTTTGCGGCAATGTACTTCGTTTCGAGGAACTCGAGCAGACCGTCGTGCGCGCCCTCGCGGCCGAGGCCGCTCTGCTTCCAGCCGCCGAAGGGTGCGGCCGGATCCGATACCAACCCCCGGTTGACCCCCACCATGCCGGCTTCGATGCGCTCGGACACCCGCAGTCCCCGGGCGAGGTCGCGCGTGTGCACGTAGGCCACCAGGCCGAACTCCGTGCCGTTGGCCATGGCGAGCGCCTCCTCCTCGGTGTCGAACTCGACGATGGGCGCCACCGGACCGAAGATCTCGTTCCTCGTCACCGCGAAGTCATCGCCCACGCCGGTGAGCACCGTGGGCTCGTAGAAGAAGCCGCGCCGCTGCGGCGCCTTCGCCCCGATGAGCGCACGCGCCCCGCGGTCGAGCGCTTCGGTGACCAGTTCGGCCACCTTGGCGCGCGTCGGCTGGTCGATGAGCGGCCCGACCTCGACGCCCTCGTCCAGGCCGTGCCCCAGCTTCATGGAACCCATCGCCTTGGCGAAGCGCTGCGCAAACTCGTGCGCCACCGGCCGCTCGACGTAGAAGCGGTTCGCGGCCACACACGACTGGCCGACATTGCGCATCTTCGCAACCAGGGCGCTCGACACGGCCGCGTCCAGGTCGGCGTCGGCGAACACGACGAAGGGCGCGTTGCCGCCCAGTTCCATCGAGCACTTGACCACCTTCTGCGCGGCCTGGGCGAGCAGCACGCGGCCGGTCTCGGTCGAGCCGGTGAACGAGAGCTTGCGCAGACGATCGTCCTTGAGCAGCGCGGAGACGATGGCCGAAGAGCGACGCGAGGGCAGCACGTTGACTACGCCGGGCGGCACGCCCGCTTCCTGGAACACCGCGGCCATGGCAAGGGCCGTGAGGGGCGTCTCCTTGGCGGGCTTGAGGATCATCGTGCAACCCGCGGCCAGCGCCGGGCCGATCTTGCGCGCGGCCATCGCCGCCGGGAAGTTCCAGGGCGTGACGAAAAGGGCCGGGCCGATCGGCTGGCGCAGTACCAGGATGCGGTTCGCCCCGCTCGGTGCGGTCGAAACCTCGCCCAGGGCGCGCACCGCCTCCTCCGAGAACCAGCGCAGGAACTCCGCGGCGTACGCCACCTCGGCGCGCGCCTCGGAGAGCGCCTTGCCGTTCTCCAGGGTGATGAGGCGGGCGATCTCCTCCTTGCGGCCTGTCATCAGTTCGAAGGCGCGGCGCAGTGTCTCGCCGCGCTGCCGAGGCGGCGCCGCGGCCCACGCCGGCCCGGCCCGGTGCGCGCAGTCCAGCGCCTCGCGCGCGTCATCGACCGAGGCGTCGGCGACGCTCGGGATCTTTTCCTCCTTCGCCGGGTCGACGATAGCCAGCCGCGCCCCGTCCGACGCGGGGCGCCAGGCGCCGTCGATGAAGAGTTCCTTGCCGACCGATTCGAGCGTCAATGCGTTCATGCTGGCTCCCTGCCCTGCCCGCGGCGCGGCGTCGCTCGTGCCGGTGAACGGGCACTCACCGGCGCCCACATGCTGCTGCCCGCCTGCGGCTGGCCGTGCACCGCGCCCCGTCCGCCGCCGGACTCACTTGCCCAGCGCGCGCCGCACTTCGCTCGCGACGCGCTCGGGCGAAGGAAGGACCGAATCCTCCAGCCGGTCCGCGGCGGGCAGCGGAACGTGCGGCGTGGTGATGCGCACCACCGGCTGCTTGAGCGCCGAGAAGCACTCCTCGTGGATGATCGAGGCGATCTCCGCCCCCCAGCCGCACAGGCGCGGGTTCTCCTCCACGGTGAACACGCGCCCGGTGCGCGCCGCTTCCGCGAGCAGCGTGCGCGCGTCCAGCGGCACCAGGCATCGCACGTCCACGACCGTCGCGGCGATACCCTCCCGGACCAGCGCGTCGGCCGCCTTGAGCGCACAGGGCACCATGGCGGCCAGTGCGATCAGCGTGACATCGTTCCCCCGGCGCAGCACCTTCGCCTGTCCCAGCGGCTCGACGTGCTCTCCATCCGGGACCTCGGCCTTGCCTGCGAGCAGCCCCTTGTGCTCGAAGAACAGCACCGGGTCGGGATCGCGGATCGCGGCGGCGAGCAGCCCCTTGGCGTCGGCGGCGTTGGAGGGGGCCACCACCTTGAGGCCCGGCACCGCCATCGCCCAGTTCTCCACGCTCTGCGAATGCTGCGCCCCGAAGCGCACCCCCGCGCCGTTGGCGGTGCGGATCACCAGCGGGATGCTGACCTGGCCGTCGCTCATGTAGCGGGTCTTGGCGATCTGGTTGGCGACGTAGTCCCAGCAGCAGGCGAGGAAATCGGAGAACATGATCTCGGCCACCGGCTTGAGGCCGGTCATCGCCGCGCCCATGGCCGCCCCGAGAATCGCCAGCTCCGAGATCGGGGTGTCGCGCACGCGCCTCGGGCCGAATTCCTCCAGCAGACCGACGGTGGTCTTGAACACCCCTTCGGCCGCGGCGATGTCCTCTCCGAACAGGACCACGCGCTGGTCGCGCCGCATTTCCTGCGCGATGCCCGCGGCCACCGCGTCGCGATAACTCAGTTGCGCCATGACGCGCCTCCATCGGCCCAGACATCGGTGAGCGCCGATTCGAGCGCCGGCGGCGGCGATCCCTTCGCCTGCTCGGTCGCCTCGTCGAGCGTTCGCATCGTCTCGGCCTCGATGGCCGCGAGCTGCGCCTCGGCCACGCCCGCCGCGAGGAGGCGCGCGCGGTACAGAACGATCGGGTCGCGCTTCATCCAGGCCTCGACTTCCTCCTTGGGGCGATACTTGGCGGGGTCGGCGCGCGAGTGGCCGCCGTGACGGTAGGTGAGGCACTCCACCAGCGACGGCCCGCCGCCGGCGCGCGCCTTGGCGAACACCTCTCGGGCCGTGCGGTACACCACGTCGGCGTCGTTGCCGTCGATCACGATGCGCGGCAGGCCATACCCGGCGGCGCGGTCCGCCGCCGGGTGTTCCACCGCGGTGACCTCCCTGATCGGCGTGTACTCCATGTAACGGTTGTTCTCGCAGACGAACACCACCGGCAGTTTCCACACGGCGGCGAGGTTGAGCGATTCGTGAAACGCGCCGATGTTGGTCGCTCCGTCGCCGAAGAAGGCGGCCGCCACCTGCTGCGTGCCGCGATACTGCGCCGACCACGCGGCGCCCGCCGCGATCGCCAGGTGCGCTCCGACGATGGCGTAGGAACCCATGACACCGTGCTCGACGCTGGTGAGGTGCATCGATCCGCCCTTGCCCTTCATCAGCCCGCACTGCCGCCCCATCAGTTCACCCAGTACCGGCAGCATGCCGACGCCGCGCGCGAGCGTGTGGTGGTGTCCGCGGTAGGTGCAGAAGCTGTAGTCGTCCGGGTTCATGGCCGCTGCGAAACCGGCGGCCACCGCTTCCTGGCCGTGCGCGAGGTGGGTGGTGCCCTTCACCAGGTTCTGAAGAAACAGGTCGTGTGCGCGCTTCTCGCACACGCGGATCACGTACTGCATGCGGTACAGCGCCAGGCGCTGCGCCGCCGGTATGTCGGCGTCGCCGGCCAGCGCCTGCGCGGCGGCGTTCTTGGTTGTGCTCATGTGCATCCCCGCGAAGTGAGGGTTCGGTGCGGATCAGTACGGATTGGCGATCGGCAACTCTTCGGCCGGATAGAGAGAGATGATCTTCGCCCCCTCCGGGGTGAGGATCACCTCCTCCTCGATACGCGCCGCCGAGATGCCGTCGGTGGCCGGGCAGTAGGTCTCCACCGCGAACACCATGCCGGCCTTCAGCTCGATCGGCTCCCTGAAGGAAGTGAGCCGCGAGACCAGCGGCCGCTCGTGCAGACCCAGCCCCAGCCCGTGGCAGAAGTTTAGCCCGAAGGCATCCATCTCGCTCGCGAACCCGATGTCCTCGGCCTTGGGCAGCGCGTGCGCCACGCGCTCGCTCGACATGCCCGGCTTGAGCAGCTCGATCGCGCGGTCCATCCACTCGCGCGCCTTGTGATAGGCGCTGCGCTGCGCGTCGGTGGCCCGTCCCACGTTGAAGGTGCGGTAGTAGCAGGTGCGGTAGCCCACGAACGACTGGATGACGTCGAAGAACGCCTGGTCGCCCGGGCGGATCAGGCGGTCGGTGAAGTTGTGCGGGTGCGGGGAGCAGCGCTCGCCGGAGATGGAGTTGATCCCCTCGACGCAGTCCGAGCCCATCTGGTACAGGCGCGCAGTGGCGAGCGCCACGATCTCGGATTCCTTCACCCCGGGCTTGAGCGCTTCGGCGATGTCCTGGTACACCCCGTCCACCATGGCCGCGGCCATGTTGAGCAGCGTCAGCTCGTCGATGTTCTTGACTTCGCGCGCCTCCAGCATCACCTGCTGGCCGTCGCGCACCTTGATCCCGAGCTTCTGCAGTTCGAACAGCATCGGCGGTTCGACCACGTCCAGGCCGAGCGGCATGTCCCCCACGCCCTCGGCATCCAGCAGCGACTTGATCTCCCTGGCCGCCTCCTTGAACAGCGTGATGTCCGAGCCCACCGCGCCGCGCATCCCCAGCAGCCCCGCACGGCAGTGATCGGCGCACAACCACGGCGCGTGCAGCTTGTGGTGCCGGGCGGCGGAGCCGAAGTCCCAGATGTAGGGCTCGCCGCTGCCGGCGAGCAGCGAGTACCTGGTCAGCTTGTCGCGCGCCCATTCGCCGATCACCGTGCTGGTGGTGTAGCGGATGTTGTGCTGATCGAAGCACAGCAGCGCGCCCAGTCCGGAGCGTGCAAGCGCGGCGCGCACCCTGGCGATGCGGTACTCGTGCAGCCGGCGGAAGTTGACGCGCTCTTCGAAATCGACCTGGGTGTGGCCGGGCGCCTGCAGCGGCCGCGACCAGTTGTGGTGCGGGTCGATGTCGTCGGGACGGATGAGTTTCGGCTCTCGGGCTTTCTTCTTCGGCATGCGGGTGTCGTGCGGGTGGTGGGATTGCGCGCGGCGCGCCCAGGGCGCGCCGGGGCGGGAAGAATACTACGAATACTACGATGACTTGCGCCGCTGCGGGTATCCGAAGGGATGGGCGCCGCCGCAGGGAAACGGCATTCCCGTCCTGCTCATCGACCCGATGCCCGGCAAGGGGCCTGAGCGCGCGCGGCATGCATGGTGCGAGTCTCGGGGCCGTGAGGGTAAGCTCGCCCCGGGTCACGATAAACTCCGAACTCCGGTTCGTCCCGCAGGCCCAGGAAAACGCCGGGGCGTTCGTGAACAACGCAAGGAGAAACCGATGGATTCCCGTATTGTCGCCGTGCTCGCGCTGGCGGCTGCCAGCGCTGCGCAGGCACAGAACTTCCCCACCAAGCCGGTCGCCATGGTCGTTCCGTTCGCCGCGGGCGGACCGACCGACACCCTTGCGCGCAACCTCGGCATCGCCATGGGCAAGGCGCTCAAGCAGACGGTGCTGGTGGAGAACCTCGCCGGCGCCGCCGGCAACATCGCCGCCGCGCGTGTCTCCAGGGCTTCACCCGACGGTTACTACATCCTGATCCACCACATCGGCATGTCAACCAGCCCGACCCTGTACCGGAAGCTGAACTACGACCCGCTCACCGATTTCGAGTACATCGGCCTGGTGGCCGACGTGCCGATGACGCTCATCGCGCGCGGCGATTTTCCGGCCAAGGACTTCAAGGAGTTCCTTGCCTACATCAAGGCCAACAAGGACAAGATGAACTACGCGAACGCGGGCATCGGAGCCGCGTCGCACCTGTGCGGGCTCCTGTTCATGAGCACCATCCAGACGGCGTTCACGACAGTGCCCTACACCGGCACCGGTCCGGCGATGAATGCCCTCCTGGGCGGGCAGGTGGATTTCATGTGCGACCAGACCACCAACACCACTGGCCCGATCCGATCGGGCAAGGTGAAAGTATTCGGCGTGACCTCGGCCAAGCGCGTAGCGTCGCTGCCGAACGTGCCCACGCTCCAGGAGCAGGGGCTGAAGGGTTTCGAAGTCGGCATCTGGCATGGTCTGTACGCACCGAAGAAGACGCCCCAGGCGAGCGTCAACGCGCTGGCTTCCGCGCTCCAGGTCGCGCTGCGCGACCCCGATCTGATCAAGAACCTCGCGAACCTGGGCACCGAACCGGTGGCCAAGGACAAGGCCACACCCGCGGCGCTGCACGCGCACCTCAAGGCCGAGATCGCCAAGTGGGCGCCGGTGATCAAGGCGGCGGGGCAGTACGCCGACTGAGTGACAGGAAGCGAGGGGCTGCTCACCCCTCGCGCTCCCCCGACTTCAGGGAAAGCTGCGCTTTCATTCCCGGCACGGGACGCGAGGACCTGCTCGCCCCTCGCGCTCCCCCGACTTCAGGAAAAGCTGCGCTTTCATTCCCGGCACGGGACGCGAGGGGCTGCTCGCCCCTCGCGCTCCCCCGGCGTCAGGGAATGCTGCGCTCTGCTGGAGGACCTGGGGGGGATTCCCGCCAG
>JADLDQ010000228.1 GCA_020846575.1 Burkholderiales bacterium | reverse complement strand
TCGGGGCCGGGGCGACGGCGGCCCCGCTCAACCCGGCCTATCGCGAGGACGAGTTCGAGTTCTACCTCACCGACCTGCGCGCGAAGCTGCTGGTGGTGGGGCAGGGATCGAATTCGCCGGCGGTCGCGGTGGCGAAGCGGCTGCGGGTGCCGATCGCCGGGTTGGAGATCAGGCCGCAGGAGGGCGCGGGCAGCTTCGCCCTGAGCTACCCGGCGGACCTGCGGGCGGTGCGCGCGGCAGCGGACGGACCGGCCGCGCCGCCGGATGTTGCGCTGGTGCTGCACACCTCGGGAACCACCTCGCGGCCGAAGATCGTGCCGCTGACGCAGGCCAACGTGTGCGCCTCGGCGCGCAACGTGCGCGAGGCGGTGCGGCTCGCCGAGTCGGACCGGGGTCTGAACATCATGCCGCTGTTTCACATCCACGGGCTGATCGCGGGCTTGCTCGCGCCGCTCTCGGCCGGCGGCGAGATCTGCTGCACGCCCGGGTTCAATGCGCTGCGCTTCTTTTCCTGGATGGCCGAGACGCGCCCGACCTGGTACACGGCGGTGCCGACCATGCACCAGGCGATCCTGTCGCGCGCCGCCGGCAACGCCGCCACGATCAGGGCCGTGCCGCTGCGCTTCGTGCGCTCCTCGTCCTCGTCGCTGCCGCCGCAGGTGATCCGCGAACTGGAGCAGACTTTCGGGGCGCCGGTGATCGAGGCCTACGGCATGACGGAGGCCGCGCACCAGATGGCGAGCAATCCCCTGCCGCCGGGCGAGCGCAAACCCGGTACCGTGGGCCGCGCCGCGGGACCGCAGGTGTGCATCCTGGACGCCACAGGCCGGCTGCTGCCGGCCGGCGAGACCGGTGAGATCGCGATCCGCGGCGCGAACGTCACCCCGGGATACGAGAATAACGACAAGGCGAACGCCGAGGCGTTCACGGGCGGCTGGTTCCGCACCGGCGACCAGGGAGTGATGGATGCGCAGGGCTACGTCACCATCACCGGCCGCCTCAAGGAGATCATCAACCGCGGTGGCGAAAAGATCTCGCCGCGCGAAGTGGACGAGGTGCTGATGGACCACCCGGGCGTGGCGCAGTGCGTGACCTTCGCCGTGCCGCACGACAAGCTCGGCGAGGACGTGGCCGCCGCGGTGGTGCTGCGCGAGGGCGCGCAGGCCGATGAAAAGGAACTGCGCGCGTTCGTGTCGAAGCGGCTGGCCGACTTCAAGGTGCCGCGCAGGATCCTGATCCTGCCCGAAATACCCAAGGGTGCCACCGGCAAGCTGCAGCGCATCGGCATGGCGCACAAGCTCGGGCTCGCATGAGACGTGCACGCGGCGCCGATCCGAGCAGCGGTTTCACGGGCTGACAGTCGCGCGCGTGCGCCGGCAGGGTGCGTCGATCCCTGGGCGGCCGATCTAGAGATTCTCGATCACCACCGGCTCGACGGGTTCGGCCAGTTCGAAACGGAAGATGCGCGAGTAGAAGTACAGCTCCGCTTCGAGCGCGCGCCGGATGTTGTGCGCGCGCCGAAAGCCGTGCTGTTCCCCCGGGAATGGCAGGTAGGCGACCGGCAGCCCCCTGGCGCGCAGGGCCGCGGCCATCATTTCCGCCTGGTTGGGCGGAACGATCTTGTCCTCGAGCCCCTGGAACAGGATCAGGGGGCAGGCGAGCCGGCCGGTGTGGTGAATCGGCGACCTGGACCGGTATAGGTCGCGGCGATCGGGGTAGGGACCCACCAGCCGCTCCAGGTAGCGCGATTCGAACTTGTGGGTGTCGCGCACCAGCGCCTCCAGGTCGCAGATGCCGTAGTGGCTCGCGCCCGCCCGGAACGCATCGCGGAAGGTCAGCGCGCACAGCGTGGTGTAGCCGCCAGCGCTGCCGCCGCTGATGGCGAGCCGCGCGCTGTCGGCCTCGCCCCGTGCGGCGAGGTACAGCGCCGCGTTGACGCAGTCGTCCACGTCCACCACGCCCCACCGGCCGTCCAGCCGCTTGCGGTAGGCGCGGCCGTAGCCGCTCGAGCCGCCGTAGTTGACATCCAGTACGGCCACGCCGCGGCTTGCCCAGTACTGGATGGCGGCGTTGAACGCCGTCGAGGCGGCGGAGGTCGGACCGCCATGGCTCTTCACCAGCAGCGGCGGCGCCTCGCCCGGCGGCGCGGCGAAGTCGCGGTTCCAGGGGCGATAGAAGTGCGCGTGTGCCGTGAGTCCGCCCGCGGTCGGAAATTCCACCGATCGGGGCGTGGACAGACAGGCTTCGTCGATGGCGAGCGTGCTGGCGGCGCGCAGCGGCTCGAAGCGGCGGCCGGCGAGGTCGCCGCGCACCACCGCCGCGGGTATCGAGGGCGATGCGCCGACGAACACGATACGCTCGCCCGCGCCGCGCACGTCGGCGATCTCGGTGTACGCAGTCTCGATCGGCTCGAATCTGCCCGAATCGACGTCGATCTGCGCCAGCCGCCAGCGGCCGCCCTCGCAGAAGGTGCATGCAATCCGCCCGCGCGCCAGGGGCGCGTACGTGGACATGCCGAACACCCATTGCGGCCTGCCGAAATCGAGCGCGCGCTCCACCAGCGGCCGGATGCCGCCGCACGCGCGGTATAGGTTCCACCAGCCGCTGCGATCGGACACGAAAAACAGCTCGCCCTCGGGAGACCACGCCGGCTGAAAGATCGACTCGTGCGCACCGCCGGCGACCCTGCGCACCTGCGCGAGGCCGCCCTCGGGCAGCAGCCGCCCGGTCCACAGCTCGGTGCCGTCCCAGGGCATGTTCGGATGGTTCCAGGCGAGCCAGGCGAGCGTGCCGCCGTCGGGGCTCACGCGCGGCGAGGCATAGAAGTCCGCGCCCGCGGCCAGCGTTCGAAGCTCGCCGCTTGCGGCGTCGATCGCCACCAGGCTGTTGACCGGTTCGGACCCGGGCGCGGCGGCCTCGTCACCGCACGCGGCGTGATCCTCGAGCACGCACACCAGGCGCTTGCGCCTCGCATCGAAGGCCAGGTCCGCGTAACGGCGCGGCCCCGCCGGCGTCAGCGGCCGCGGGACTTCGCCGCCGCGCTGCACGAAAAGCCGCTGGTCGGAGAAATTGCAGAACCAGATCGTTCCCTCGTGCACCGTGCAGGCGCCGCCGCCGTACTCGTGCACCCGGCTGCGGGCGTTGAAAGGCGGCGGCGTCATGTCCTCGATCCGCCCGCCGGGCTCGCGGCGCACGATCACGTTGCGCCCGCCCTCGGCAGGGCGCGATTCGACCCAGTAGATATCGCCGGCGTCGATGGCCGGCTGCGACAGACCCACGCTGCCGGCTGCGATCTGCTCGGCGCTGATGGGCGAGCGCCACGAGCCGTACGGAGAGGTGCGCGGCACGGGGGGTTCAGTCTCGATTCGACGCGGGTGTCGCCGATGCGCGTGTCGTGGCGCTGAAGGCGCTCCCCGGCAGGTGAGCGCCCGGTCGCGGGTCCGGCAGGCCGGGCGCCGCTCAGCCTGCCTCCAGCTTCCCGGCGATCGCCCGCGCCAGCGCCCGGCCGTCCTCGGTATCGAGCGCTTTCGCCGGCCAGCCGATCCCCAGGCCCGCGCCGTCCTCGTACTTCGGGATGACGTGGAAGTGCACGTGCATCACCACCTGGTGCGCGCCGCTGCCGTTGTTCTGCAGCACGTTGAAGGCGCGCGCGCCGGTGGCGGCGAGCAGCGCGCGGCAGATGCGCGGCAAGGCCCGGCCCAGGGCCGCCGCCGAGTCATCGGAGAGCCGATCGATCGTCTCGGCCGGCTCCTTGGGAATGACCAGCGTGTGACCGCGCGACAGCGGGTGGATATCGAGGAACGCGTAGACCTTCTCGTCCTCGTACACCTTGTGGCTCGGCAGTTCACCGGCGATGATGCGGGAAAACAGCGTGTCGGTCATGGACCGAGGATAGCCATGTCCCGCGGCTCGCGCCAGCCCGCGCCGGCATGGCGGTCGCACGCGCTGCGCAATGCACAGGGAGAAACGCGCATGAACGCACCGGTCGAGCCGCCCCCGGGCGCAGGCTACACCCTGGAGGAGAAGTACACGCGCGAGTCGGGGCGCGTCTACCTCTCGGGCATCCAGGCGCTGGTGCGCCTGCCGATGCT
>JADLDQ010000227.1 GCA_020846575.1 Burkholderiales bacterium | reverse complement strand
CCTGCGGCGGCTCGACGGCGGCGAAGATCCTGTCGCTGTCGTACGACCACAACCTGTCCAAGCGCACCGCGCTGTACGCGGCCTACGGCAAGATCGACAACAACAACTTCGCGAGCTACTACTACATCGCGGGTCCGGCGAGCAACAGCGGCGGCGGCGCAGCCGCCGGTGTGCCGGCTGGCACCGACGTCACCACGCTGCAGGTGGGTGTGAAGCACAGCTTCTAGTCACCTGCGACCTGCCGGGAGTCGCTCCTCGGAGCGGCGCCCGAGCGGCTGAGAAAGGCGCCTTCGGGCGCCTTTTTTTTGTCGCACACGTACCGCAATCGAAGGATTGCCCCGCGCGATCCTGGCGGCCGTTGAACGGACGCCCAAGGCGGTAATCCGAGCCAGTGCCTTACCCCCCGCTGCGTTTCCCGAGACCCAAGAACCCCAGGGCACTCGGACGGTGTTGTGTTCTTACAACATATAACCTGAAAAATAGCTTCAATAACGAAAATATCCTGTGCTATTGACGCTACTAGATAAGAATTGAACATCTCCTGTATATCAGTCATTGAACAACACCTGTAAATCGCAAAGTGTGGCTGTATTCAGGGAGATGTGGTGCGGTATGGGGGCGCCGTTCGAACCGCTTCAGCGCCGCGAATCGCGATCAACACAGGAGAACGGTTGAATGTTTAACAAGAAGCTACTGACCCTCGCCGTGACCGGCGCGCTCGCCGCACCGGGCGTGGCGTTGGCGCAGGCGACCAACGTGCAGCTCTACGGCGTACTGGATCTGGCCTATGCCAACATGAAGTTCTCGCAGGGCACCGCGGCCGCGAGTGTGGGCATAACCAAGAACCAGTTGCGCACCAGCGCGCCTCGCTGGGGTGTGCGCGGTACGGAAGACCTGGGCGGCGGGCTGCAAGCCTACTTCCAGTTGGAGGCGGGTGTGGCGCTGGATGGGCGCGGGCTGTCCGCTAACGACGCCAGCGGCATCTATGCTCTGGGCGGACGCGACGTCTACGTGGGCCTTCGCAACCGTAGCTGGGGTTCGTTCCAGGCCGGCAGCTTCGGCAGCGCCTACAGCTCGACGACGGGCGTCTGGAGCGTGATCCCGACCTTCGGCCACGGCGGCATCATCATGGGCGTGGGGAACACCACGGGTACGGTGCCCAGCCCGAACTGCACCGGGTTGGTGAGCCCCGCCTCGGGTGCGATAGCCGCCGGGCCGGTGTGCGTGGGCGGTCCGGTCGAGAGCAGCACCACCTCGTTCAACCGCAGGCAGTCCCAGTACGTCCAGTACGAGTCGCCGAACCTGGGCGGCTTCGTCGGCCGGCTGGGTTACGCGTTCGACCCCCGCGAGGCCACCTCCACCGCCGCCATTCCAAACGTCCATGCCAAGCTGTGGTCCTTGAGCGCGACCTGGTCGGGCGGACCCTTCGCCGTGACCGGCGGCTACGAGAGCCACCGGGGCTATGGCGGGGCGAACGGCGCCGGCGGTGTTGTCCTGACCAACGTCGATCCCAAGGACACCGCCTGGACGCTGGGCGGGCGCTGGAACTTCGGCATGGGCACGGTCGGCGCGGGCTGGGAGCGCATGTCCTACGGCAACGCGGCGGCCACCGGCGCGGCGGCCAACGACTACAAGCGCGACGCCTGGGTGGTGAATGCGAGCTTCAACGTCGGCAGAAGCGGCGTGATCGGCGCGGGCTACTCGAAGACCTCGGGCTTCAAGTCCTGCGGCGCGGCGCGCACCGACGCGGCGGCGGCCACGGCCTGCGGCGGCTCGACGGCGGCGAAGATCCTGTCGCTGTCGTACGACCACAACCTGTCCAAGCGCACCGCGCTGTACGCGGCCTACGGCAAGATCGACAACAACAATTTCGCGAGCTACTACTACATCGCGGGTCCGGCGAGCAACAGCGGCGGCGGCGCAGCCGCCGGTGTGCCGGCCGGCACCGACGTCACCACGCTCCAGGTGGGTGTGAAGCACAGCTTCTAGTCACCTGCGACCTGCCGGGAGTCGCTCCTCGGAGCGGCGCCCGAGCGGCTGAAAAGGCGCCTTCGGGCGCCTTTCTTTTTAACGGGAACGTTCGCGGTCCGGACAGCGTGTCGCCAGCCAGCCAGGCGTGGGAGACCTCGCCCAGGGGAACACCACATCGGTCTCGGCGGCAATCTTCCCGGCGCCTGGGATTGACTCGCGTTTCACATCCGCGCAGCGGCGCCGCCCGCGCGCGACCTGTCCCGACCGCCGCGCTACTCAACGCCCGCCAGCGTGAACCAGGGAAAGACGCGGTTGTGAGCCGCGGCGACGAGCACCGTCTGGCCGGGGCTCAATTCCAGCGGCGATTCCAGTACGTACGCGATGTGCTCCCAGCCCGACCCTGTCGTCTTCGCCGCTGGGTGGTTCTCGAAGCGGTTGTGCGGGTCCATCTCCAGGCGTATCCACTGAACGATGCCCTGGCAGCGCCCCCCGCTTCTCACCGGGATGCGCAGCAGCCTGCGTTCGGGCGGGAAAAAGTCGTCGCGCTCGAAATCCAGGCGAAAGGCCTCGATTCCGTCGCAGAGCATCTCCAGGGCGAGGTCGGGTCTGCGCAGCTCGCGTTTTCTGTGGGCGATGGCGTTGAACCTGGACAGGTCGAATCCGCAGACCTGGCCCACGCGCAGGTTGTCGGCGAGCGCTGCGCCGCCGAAAAGGGCGATCATGACGCTTCCCGCGGCCGGTATGACGCGGCAACCGGGTTCGAGCAGGCGCCGCTTTGCGTCCTCGATGCTCGCGAGGACCCGCTCGCCCAGCAGCTCGCTGGAGAAGATCTCGCAGACCAGCACGTCGGCCCGCTCCTTCAGGTCTTCGCCCAGCGTCAGGTCGGAGGACAGCTTGGAGATCACCCGGATGCGCGAAGCAAGGCCGTTCTCCTCGATGATGCCGCGCGCGCTCGCCGCGATGAGGGATTCGGCTTCGCAGGTCGTCACCGTCTTTGCGCCGCACTTCGCCGCCATCATCGCCAGGAGTCCCGAGCCGGTGCCGATCTCGAGCACTCGGGTCTGGGGCGAGACGGCGGCCTTGAGCGCCTCTAAGTAGGCGTGGTTGCGCGGCGTGTCGTTCATCATCGGCACGTGCCAGCTTGGAACCGCGGCGGCGAGCAGCGAGGACTTGCCGACCTGCGCCGCGACCAGCAGCGGATCGAGTTCGATCGCCCTCTGGTAGCTCGCCAGCGCTTCTTCGACGCGACCCTGCTTCTCCAGCGCCGCGCCGAGGTTGCTGTGCAGTTGGGCGTATTCGGGCATGAACTCCAGCGCGCGGCGGTAGCTCTGGATGGCCTCGTCCAGCCGCTCCCGCAGTTGCAGCGCGAGGCCCAGGTTGAAATGGGCCGCGGCGTAGCGCGGCTCCAGGCGCAGGGCTTGCCGCTGCGCCTCGATCGCCGCGTCCAGTCGTCCCAGTGCCTGGTAGGAAAGTCCGAGGTTGCCGTGAACCTGCGCTGAGTCCGGTTTCAGCGCCAGCGCTCTGCCGAAGCATTCGACGGCTTCCTCATATCGTCCCAGACCGTGCAGCGCGTTCCCCAGGTTGCTCGACAATTCGGGGGAATCGGGTCTCAGGGCGAGCGCGCTGCGGTAAGCGGCGGCCGCTTCCTCGAGCAGGCCCTGCGCCTGCAGCACGCCGCCCAGTCTCGCATGCGCCTCGGGGGATTCCGGTCCGATGCGAAGCGCCTCGCGGTAATGCTCGGCAGCCGCCTCGAGCGCACCCTGCGCGGGGTGCGCATCGCCCAGGGCGATGAGCGACGGCGCATTGTCCGCGGGCGCGGGCCACGGCGCGCCGGGAACGGGCGGGCCTGAGCCCGCCATCGCCTCGTGCAGGCGCATGCAGCACTGTTTGTACTTCCTGCCGCTGCCGCAGGGGCAGGGATCGTTACGTCCGATCTTTGTCATGTGAAGCAGCCGCAGAATGCCGGTGTTCGGGTCGTCGCAGCGCTGCTGCTTCGATCGCCCGCCGCGCGGCCCGGGGCGGCCGGGTCCGGCAACGCAGTCGCTACGGGCAGGCGCCGCGGATCGCGTCGGGCGCAACGCCGGCAGCGGCGCGCTGACGCGCGCCCGCCGAATGTTACCCGAGTTCGAGGTCGCTCCCGCGGCTCGGCCGCTTCGTTCGCGCAGCCGCTTGCTCGGCGTCCCTGCTTCGCCGGCGCACGTGCTTCGCCGGTGCATCGCTTTCCCTGCGCCGCGCCTTCTCAGCGCATCGCTTCCTCTGCGCACCTGCTTCTCCTGCGCATCGCT
>JADLDQ010000226.1 GCA_020846575.1 Burkholderiales bacterium | reverse complement strand
GCTCTCTGGCTTTCATCGCAGCGAAGAATCCGGCCATCCCCGCCCCGATGACCAGCACGTCGGTCTGAATGACTTTCTCCGATGGCATCTCGCCCCCTCTGGTGTCAGGTTAGTCGACCGAGCGGTCCTGTCGGACGCACGCACGCGTGGGATCGATCACTGTGCAAGGACTCCGGCTTCGCCAAGACATCCCGGTCACTCGAGGCGACAGCGAACAGGCGCCCGCGGGATGCGTCGGTGGTGATCGCGAACTCGCGAAGGCGAAATCCACCTTTGCGCGCGACTGCCCGGGAAGCCAGCGCGCGCTCCCGCACGCCGCATCGCCGAACCCTGCAGGCGTCGAGATTTCGTGCTCGGTGGGTCATCTCAGAAAGTGTGACAACGTGCGTATGGGACCGGCGGCGCTGGCCACGTCTGTGCCCGGAGTACGTTGCCGGACTCGTGACACCGCCCGCTTGGCCTGCAGCGCGACCGGAGCCGCTGAACCACCGGCCGGTCGCGACTGGATTCCATGGTCTTTGCCAACTCGCTCCAGTCGCGCGCACGCGATCCGGATTGCTATTGACCAAGCCTCCCAGCGTGAATTGAACGTTAGTTCAATCCAGGTTCTGCGTCAAACACAAGGCGAGGCGGCACCCCTGCCGCCGATCCTCCGGGGACGCCCACACCCATTGCCGGAACGAGGGCACGCTCGAGCGCCGGCTCGAGCGTGTAGGAAGCGCCGGCTCGAGCGCGTCGGAATTCCCACGCTCTGTTCCATACTCCGCGTTCGGGAGGCCGCGCTGCTGCGCATCCCGCGCGGCGCACAGGGGGCACCTGTTGGAGAGACGCGGCTGCACATCGACCAGCGCAGGACACCGGAGCACTCGCAGATTCCGGTCCGGGCTGGCGGCCGGCGATGAAGTGCAGTGGCCGGATGGGCTTCGCGGCGAGTGGATTGCTTCCGTGTCGATCGAACCGGTTCTTTGACCGTCTCCTTGTCCATCGGCTAGAATTGCGCGCCGCCGAGGGCGATCGCGCGCCAGGATAGAGAAACGGACGATGAAACGAGTTGCCGTAGTACCCGCGGGCCTGCTGTGCCTGTTTCTTGCTGCGCCGGCCGCGTCGCAGGAACCCGTCAAGGGCGACGCCCAGGCGGGGAGCACCAAGAAGTCCATGTGCGAGGGCTGCCACGGCATTGCGCTGTACAGCACCGCGTATCCGGAGGTCTACCGGGTTCCGAAGATCGGCGGGCAGTCACAGCAGTACCTGGTGCACGCGCTGCGCGGCTACCGCAGCGGCGAGCGCAAGCATCCGAGCATGCTCGGTATCGCGAAGTCCCTCTCGGATCAGGACATGGCCGATCTCGCCGCCTACTACGGTGCCGCCGCGGGAGCGGGCAGATGAGGTCGATCATTTCCGCGACGGTGGTCCTTGGAGCGGCGTTCGCAGGGCTGGCGAGCGTGCCGGCACGGGCCGACATGCAGAACGGCCACGAGAAGGCCAAGCAGGTCTGCGCCGCCTGCCACGGCGAGGCAGGCGACAAGCCGCTGCAGCCGGATTACCCGGTGCTCGCCGGCCAGTACCGCGACTACCTCGACAAGGCGCTGCGCGATTACAAGGCCGGCGTGCGCAAGAACGCGCTCATGAACGGCCAGGCACAGAACCTGACCCGGCAGGACATGCGCGACCTCGCCGAGTGGTTCTCTTCGCAGCCCAGTCCGCTCTACGTCAAGAGGTAGGGATCGGCCGCGCGTGATGCTTGCGCGGCCTGTTTCAATCCCGCGGCCGGCGCCGGCGCCGGTTTCCCCGACAGTGCCGCTACCACCGCGGGCCTTCGTTCGGTGCCGCCGGCGCGCGACTCCCGTCCGGGTGCTCTCTACCCCCGCCGCCTGACGCACTCCAGGTAGCCTTGCGCATCGGGGGGCGTGCCGTCGCGCTGCGCCCGCCACATCGTCTCGCCCAGGCACTCCAGGATCTCGTGCAGCGCCGCGTGCCGCTCGCCCTTGGCTGCGGCAAGGCGCTCGAACTCGCGCCCGAGGCCGCGCGGCTGGTCGATGGAGAGCTGTTCCTCGATGGCCAGGTGCAGGCTGAGGTGCAGGTAGAGGTTGTGCTCGGGGACCTGCGGCGCCTCCTCCGCCCCGCGCGTGCGCGGCGCACCCGCCGCCTGTTCCAGCAGGGACCAGTATTCCGGATGCGCCTTCATCACGTCCAGCGCCAGCGGCTCCAGTCCGATGAGCGGCGCCGAGGCGCGGTGCTTCGCCCAGGTGTCGATGAAGAACCGGCGCACCTGCTCGGGCGAAGGATTGAACACGGCGTGCCGCGGTCCGTTCAGCGACGCGCGGCCGCTTTGCCGGAGCCGGGCTCGGCGTCGCGCCGCTTGGACCGGTACTCGCACGGTTCGCGCAGCATGCACGAGGGGCATTCGGGCTTGCGCGCCTTGCAGACATGGCGCCCGTGCAGGATCAGCCAGTGATGCGCGTTCAGCCTGAATTCCTCGGGTACGAACTTCATCAGCCCCTCTTCGACCTCGCGCACGTTCCTGCCCGGTGCGATGCCGGTGCGGTTGCACACCCGGAAGATATGGGTGTCGACCGCGATCGCCGGCTGGCCGAACGCGGTGTTGAGCACGACGTTCGCGGTCTTCCTGCCCACCCCCGGCAGCGCCTGGAGCGCCTCGCGGCTCGCGGGCACCTCGCCGCCGTGGCGTTCGATCAGCGCGCGGCAGGTCTGGATCAGGTGTCTCGCCTTCGAGCGGTACAGGCCGATGGTGCGGATGGCCTGGGCGAGGTGGTCCTCGCCCAGGGCGAGCATTTCCTGTGGCGTGCCGGCATCGCGAAATAATGCCGGCGTGGCAAGGTTGACGCTGCGGTCGGTGGCCTGCGCGGAAAGCACCACCGATACGAGCAGTTGGAAGGGCGATCCGTACTCGAGCTCGGTGCGCGGATTCGGATTGGCCGCCCGCAGGCGCTCGAAGATCCGGCGGCGCTTTCCGGCGTTCACGCTGCGCCTGCGCCACGGGTGGTCCGAATCGGGAGGGCCGCGGGCGCGCTCGCGGCAGAGGTCTCGGCCGTGCCGGCGCGATCCCGGACCGACAGCCGCGCTTCGCGCGCGGCCAGGCGCGCCGCATGCTCGGTCGAGGTCCGGTCCAGCCGAGCGCGGCGCGCGTCGAAGCGCGCGCGCCACGCCTCGGCGGTCTCCCGGTTCCAGCCCGGCGCCGCACGCGCGCCAGCGCGCATCTGGATGCAATCCACCGGACATGCCGGCAGGCACAGTTCGCAACCGCTGCACCACGCCGCCACGACCGTGTGCATGAATCCCTTCGCACCGATGATGGCATCGAGCGGGCACGCCGCGATGCACAGGGCGCAGCCGATGCAGCGCGGCTCGTCGATCATCGCGACCTCGAGCGCCTTCTCCTCGCCGCAGTCAGGGTCGAGCGGCTTCGCTTCGCGGCCGAGGAGGGCGGCGATGCCCTCGATGCCGGCGCGCCCGCCGGGCGGGCAGCGGTTCAGGTCGGCCTCGCCGCCGGCCAGCGCGAGTGCGTAGGCGCGGCAGTGCGGGTATCCGCAGCGGGTGCACTGGGTCTGAGGCAGCAGGCGGTCGATGGCGTCGACAAGAGTGCCGGCCGCCTGCTGCGCCGCGCGCGGGTTCACGCCGCCTTCTCCCGGGTCAGGCCGCGCACGATGTCGGCGACCAGGCCGGGCCCCTCGTACACCAGGCCGGTGCACAGCTGGACCAGGGTCGCGCCGGCGGCGAGCTTCTCGCGTGCGTGCGCCGCGCTCGCCACGCCGCCCACGCCGATGACGGGAATCCGCCCGCGCAGCGCGGCGGCGAGCCGCTTCACCACCGCCGTGGCGCGCGCGCGCAACGGCGCACCGGAGAGGCCTCCCGCTTCGCGGCTTGCCGGCAGGTGCTCCACGCCGGCGCGGGAGACGGTGGTGGTGGTTGCGATCACGGCATCCAGTCCGAAGTCGAGCGCGCGCCGGGCGAGCGCATCGATGTCCGCGTCGTCCAGGTCGGGGGCGATCTTGATGGCGAGCGGCACCCGTCTGCCCTGGGCCGCCGCGAGCCGGTCCCGCTCTGTGGCGAGCGCTGCGAGCAGCGCCGCCAGCGCGCCGCCCTGCTGCAGTGCGCGCAGGTCCCGCGTGTTCGGGGAGGAGACGTTGGCGGTGACGAAGTCGGCGAACGGATGCACCTTGCGCAGGCACTCGAGATAGTCCTCGTGCGCGCGCTCGTTCGGGGTATCGGCATTGCGCCCGATGTTGACCCCGACGATGCCGCTTGCCCTGCGCCGGCGCAGGCGCTCGACCAGATGGTCCACGCCCAGGTTGTTGAATCCCATGCGGTTGATCAGGGCCTGCGCCTGGGGAAGGCGGAAAAGGCGAGGTCGCGGGTTTCCGGCCTGCGGCCGCGGCGTCACCGCGCCCAGTTCCACGAAGCCGAAACCCAGGCCGAGCAGCGCGTCGATATGGTCGCCATTCTTGTCCAGTCCCGCGGCGAGACCGACGGGGTTCGGGAATTCCAGTCCCATGGCGGCGACAGGCAGTCGCGCGGGCCGCGCCCAGACCATGCGGCCCAGGCCCGCCGCGTGAAGCGAGTCGAGCCCGCGCAGCGCTGCCGCGTGCGCCGACTCGGGGTCCAGTTGAAACAGGAGCGGCCGCAACGCCCGGTAGAGCATCGCGAAATTCTACCAGCGGCCCGACGGGCCCCAGGGCGTAGCGCGCTGCAAACGTCCGGGATGCGGCGCCGCGCGACGCTCGCGGAACGAAAGCGCCGCTTGCGCCGAGGTCGGGGGCGCGCGCGGGGCGAGCAGCACCCCGCTCGTTGTGATTCGAAAAAGCGCCGCTGACGCTGAAGTCGAGGGAGCGCGAGGCGCGAGCGGCCCCTCGCTCGCTGTGCTACTCAATCGTTGCCGAAGTCCAGCGGCTTCCAGGCGCCGTCGAGAAACCCCTCGGCGGGCCCGAAGCGCGCCTTGTAGGACATCTTGCGCGAGTTCCGGATCCAGTAGCCGAG
>JADLDQ010000225.1 GCA_020846575.1 Burkholderiales bacterium | reverse complement strand
TGCGGCGTGTCCTCGGGCACGTCGGGAATCTTGCCGGCCGCGCGCTCGCCGAAGAAGGCATGGCGCAGCGCCTTGCTCTCGGGCGTGGTCATCAGCGCGAGAAAGCTGTCGCGCTCGAAGCGCATCCCGTCGGCGAACGTCATCTTCACCGCGGCCTCGACGCAATCCACGCACTTGGCCGGCGCCGGCAAGTTCTTCGCCATCGACTTGACGCTGTTGCGCGCGAAGGCGAAGAAGCCGTCGGCGTTGCCATGCGTGGCCTTCAGGTTGCGCACCAGCGGCAGCGGCCGCTTGTCGGCCACCTCGGCAGCATAGGCCAGCGCGCCGTCCAGCACGTCGCCATCGACCATCTTCTGGATCAGCTGCTGTCCCGGGATCGCAGCCAGTATCTCGCTGTTCACCGGTTCGCCGCTGACGATCATGTTCAGCGCGGTCTCGACACCGAGCACGCGCGGCAGGCGCTGCGTGCCACCGGCACCCGGCACCAGGCCGAGCTTGACCTCGGGCAGCGCGACCTGCGTGCCCGGCGCGGCGACGCGGTAGTGGCAGCCCAGCGCCAGCGCCAGGCTGCTGCCCATGGCCACGCTGTGCAGCGCCGCGACCACCGGCTTGGTGCTGGCTTCGAGTTGCAGGATCAGGCTCAGCAGGTTCGGCTCGGCCAGCGCCTTCGGCGAGCCGAACTCGCGGATGTCAGCGCCGCCTGAGAAGGCCTTGCCGGCACCGGTGATGACGATCGCCTGGACCGCGGCATCGGCGTTGGCGCGGTCGATGCCTTCGGCGATGCCGCGGCACGTGTCGCAGCCCAGTCCGCTGACCGGTGGGTTGTTCATCGTGATCACGGCGACGCTGCCGCGGATTTCGTAGCTGGCTGACATAGCTGTGCCTCCTTGCAGAACAGAAAATCGAACGCTCGTGCGATTTCAGGTGTGGTCTTCGCGCGCGCACTGTAACGCGAGCGACACAGGCTCGCTGCACTCGGCGCCCATGCGCACCCAGCCGATCGACGACCCGATTCGCTCATCAAGCCGCGGGCCTCCCGTGCGATCACCCTATCTTCGATTCTTGCAGCGCAGGCAGCGGCGACCAACGTCCCCGATATCGGCGAAATCGGAGGGGTTCTCGGGGAAACCTACCCATTCGCGAAGGCGACCGTGGAATCGGGCGGAAACGCCTGGAATCCATGGACTCGCGAAACGGCCGACCACAGCATTCCCTGTTCCGTCGCCGCCGCGCTGATGGACGGCACTGCGGGTCGCCGGCGCTTCAAGGACGAGCGGCTCTGGAATCCCGATCCACGGGCCCTGCTCCCGACGATCGAGGTGACCGCGCTGGACGAGTTTCGCGCAACGGGCGGGGAATTCTGGGAGCCGGCGGGGAGCTCAAGTCAGCGCCTCGCTCCCGAGCGAGCGCAGGCATTCGAGCATCGAGGTCATGGCCGCGGTCGGGTGCGTCGAGCGGCGATAGGCGAGGTACAGGCGAACGCGCCAGAAGGGCGCCTGGAACGGCAGGACGACCAGGCCGCCGGCGATCGCGTTACCCGCCAGCGTGTCGGGCAGGGCGGCCACGTAGTCGCTGTGTCTCAAGGCGGCGAACATGATCTCGACCGAACTCACGGTGATGGCGGCGTTCGGCGGCGGCAGGCGGTTGGCGGCGAAGACCGAGCCGATCTTCGAGCTGGCCATGTGGCCCCTCGCGAACGTGATCCACGGAAAAGCCACGAGCTGGCGCGGTTCGATGCGGGCGCTGCCGGCGAGCGGATGCTCGCGGCGCGCCACCAGGACGTGCTCGTGCTCCATCAGCGGTTCGGTCTCGAGGTCGGCGTAGGAGGGAAACTCGATCGGGCTGCACGCGATGTCCAGGTCTCCCGCCAGGAGGCTGGCGAGCAGTGGATCCATGACATCGACCGACACCCGGACCGCCACGTTGGGTTGCCTGCGCTGCATGGCGAGGATCGCTCTGGGCAGATGATTGATCAGGGCGAAGGCGCTGCCCACGTTGACGATGCCCTGATGCCCGCCCCTGAGGGACTGGATCTCCGAGACGGCGTGCGCGATCTCCAGCTCCACGAGCTTCGCGCGGCTCGCCAGCACCTGTCCGTAGCGCGTCGGCTCGACCCCGTTGCGACGGCGCTCCAGCAGCTTCACGTCCAGGCGCTGCTCCAGCTTCTGGATGCTCTTGGTGAGCGCCGGCTGGGTGACGTGCAGCGCCTGCGCGGCGAGCGTGAAGCTCTTGCACTCCACCACGGCGAGGAATTGACGCAACAGCCGCGAATCCAGGCCCTTGATGCCCGCCCGGTAGCGCCCGAGCGCGGGCGCAGGGGCTGTCGCGCCGTGCGAGGCGGCGCGTTTTCTCGATGGGTGCGAGCGCTTCATCGCGCCGATTCCTGCAAGCGGATGGCAGGCATTTCAAAGGGATATACGAGGCACGCCAAAAAGGCGGAAATGCGGCCGCGTCGAGAATAACCGGTTTTCATGTCCGTCACTTCAGAAGTCATTTCCCATCGCCACTCAGGTGCCTTAGCGTTTGGTCCGAGCGGAATTGAAGCACGAGTCTGGAGCGGCGGACGCGGCCCGCATCGGAACTGTCACCGCCGCAGTGCGCTGATCGATTCCTTTGCTTCGTACCCTCGTGCCCCGACCGGCAAGCCTCGCGCACGCGCTGCACGGACCGGGCGCACGGGGTAAGGGCAGCGGGTAGAGCACCAACCGGAGCATGGAAAAATGGCGACAACGGGTTTCAATCCATCCCAGGCGATTTCCTTCGGCCCGATGCAGGTGGACTGGGAGACGCGCATCGACTTCGAGAAGATGCGCAGGGAGCGCATGCAAAGGGCCAGGGACGCGATGGCGAGCCATGACCTGGACTACCTGCTCCTGTTCAGGGTGGAGAACGCGCGCTACGTGACCGGCATCAAGAGGCTGTACTGGCCCACCATCCGTCTGGGCGGCGGTCCCGTGGTGGTGCTGCCGCGCGAAGGGCTCCCGGGCATCTGGATCACCGACCCGGACTTCGCCTCCAGGACTCTCTCGTGGTATCCGAGGGACCGGTTCCGCCAGCCCCACGAGCTGGAAGTGGAGGAAGAGGTGGCGGACTTCGTGGACGACCTGCTCGAAATGTTCGGCAAGTCCGTGGAGAAGGCGAGGATCGGCGTGGACATCTGGTCGCCGGCGATGCACACCGTGTTTCCCGGGAAGCTGCCGAACGCGAAGTTCCTGGACGGCTACAAGCCCATGATACAGGCGCAGATGATCAAGACGCCGGAAGAGCAGCTGTGCATGAAGATGGCCTACGTCATCTCGGAGGCGGGCATGCAGGCAGCGATCGACATCCTGAGGCCGGGCGTGAGGGAGTGCGAGCTGGTCGGGGCGTGCTTCAACAGGTTCTGGCAGTTCGGCGCCGAGACCACCCAGTGCTCGCAGGCGGTCAGCTCCGGGCCGGGCACCTGGCCGTACCGCAGGTTCCACACGGACCGCATCGTGCAGATGGGCGAGCTGGTGAACCTGGACTTCGGCGCATGCTTCAACGGCTACTTCGGCGACTTCGGCCGCGCCTTCATCTGCGGCAAGAAGCCCTCGCCCGGGCAGGCGAGCCTGCTGCGCCGCGCATACGACATGCAGATGGGGGGCCTCGCCGTGATCCGGCCTGGAATGACCGCGGCGCAGCTGTGCAAGGAGGCAGGCAGGAAGCACCTGGGCCACGGGATCGGCATCGCCGCTTTCCAGCCGCCGCACCTGGAAATGGACGACAAGCTCGTGCTTCAGCCGGGAATGATATTCGCCGTGGACTGCATTGCCGCCGATCCCGAGATCGGCGGCATACACACCGAGGACCAGATCATCGTCACCGAGAACGGCTGCGAGGTCTACACGACCTACCCTTACACCGGCGTGACCGATTGACCGGACCCCGCGCCGCGCCGGGCGCCGCCGGCGTGAATTGTCGATTCCGTGAAAGGCATCCCGTGAAACACCCCATCCGCGTCTGCATGGCCCTCGCGTTCGCGTGTGCGCAGGCCGCCCATGCCCAGAACTATCCCGCCAAGCCGGTGCGCATCGTCGTGCCCTTCGCGGCCGGCTCGGGCGCCGATGTCAGCGCCCGGCAGGTCGCCCAGAAGCTCACCGGGCTGCTCGAGCAGCCGGTGCTGGTCGAGAACCGGCCCGGCGCGTCCGGCATCATCGGCACGGACGCGGTCGCCAAGGCGGCGCCCGATGGCTACACCACCGTGTGGGCGGCGAGCGGCACCATGGCCATGCTGCCCTACCTCAGCTCGAAGCTGCCGTTCAACGCCGAGCGGGACTTCGCGCCCATCAGCCTCATCAACATCGCGTACGCGGGGCTCCAGGTGCACGCCGATCTCCCGGCGGCCGACGTGAAGCAACTGGTCGCCCTGTCGAAGACGCGCAAGCTGAACGCCGGCACGATAGTCATCGGCATCAATTCCTACCTCTTCGGACTGTCGTTCGAGCAGGCGAGCGGCGCCGATCTCAACTTCATCCACTCCAGCACCACCCAGCCGTCGGTGGACCTGCTGGCCGGGCGGCTCGACCTGATCTTCGATGGGCTCGCCGGAAACGCGAGCGCCATCCGGGCCGGCAAGGTCAAGGTGCTCGCGGTCGCGGGCAAGACGCGCCGGCCCGCCTTCCCCGGCATCCCGACGTTCGCCGAGGCGGGCTTGCCGGACTACGAGCCGCTCGCCTGGGGCGGGCTGTTCGCGCCCGCCGGCACACCGCAGGCGAACCTGCAGCGCCTGGGCGGCGCCGCGGCCAGGGCGGCGCGCTCCCCGGAGCTGGTGCAGGCGTGGGAACGGGTCGGAAGCGAGGCGGTCGGCAGCTCACCCGAGGAATTCGTGGCCTTCGTCAAGTCGGAGCAGGCCAAGTGGAGTCGCATCATCAGGACTGCCGGGGTGCGGCTGGATTGAGGGAACCCCGAAGGGCGCGACCCGGCGCCCCGACTACCGATGCAGGAAGAGGACAGGCACCATGCCGCGCATCGCCGTGACGAATCCGACTTTCGGGCTGGTCCCGCACGTGAAGGAGGAACTTGTTGCGCGCTACCCCGGCGCGAAGTTCAACACCGAGTTCGAGATACCCCAGATGACCGAGGACTGGCTGATCGGGTTCCTGAAAGGCTGCGAAGTCGCGGTCATCGGCGTGGAGAAATACCCGGAGGCGGTCATCTCCAGCCTGCCCGAGCTGAAAGTCATCGCCTGCTGTTCCGTGGGCGTGGACCATATCGACCCGGCGGTCCTCAAGAAATACGGGGTCCGGCTGGGCTGGATCCCGGGCGTCAACAAGGTTTCGGTGGCCGAGCTGACCATCAGCCTGATGATCAACCTGCTGCGCAAGGTGGGCACGTTCAATCTCGGCCTGCGCTCGGGCCAGTGGCCGAAATCGCGCCTGGGATTGCAGCTTCGCGGGCGCACGGTCGGCATACACGGCTGCGGCCACGTGGGCAAGGAGCTGGTGCGCCTGCTGCAGCCCTTCGGCGTGACGCTGCTCGCCTGCGACCGGGTCGACTACGCCGACTTCTACCGCGAACACGGCGTGTCCCCGGTCTCGCCGCAGGAGCTCTGGGAACGCTCCGAGGTCTTGACCATCCACCTGCCCAAGAACAGTTCGACCATCGGCATGTACCACGCCGGCGTTCTCGACCGCCTGCGACCGGGCGTGTTCCTGGTCAATACCGCCCGGGGCCAGATCGTCGACGAGGCGGCGCTCAAGGAGCGGCTCGAAGACGGGCGCATCGCGGCGGCGGCCTTCGACGTGTACTCCAGGGAGCCGCCCGCGACACCGCTGCTCGCGCAACTGCTGCAGCTGCCGAACTTCTTCGGTACGCCGCACATCGGCGGCAGCGCCCGCGAGGCCTGGGAGGCGATGCTGCGCGCGGGCATCCGCGGGATCACCGAGAACGCGGTTCCCGAGCCTGGGGTTTACCCGTTCGATTGAGGCGCGACAAGCGCAGCGTTGTCCGCCTCTCGCGCTCCCCCGATTTCAAGCGCGTTGTGCTCCGCCCGCGATTGCGCCGCGCCGACCCGATCTCGCGCCGGAGCGTTGTCGCGGATGGTGACGGGGTGCCCGCGCGCGGCAGCGACGTGAGGAACACATGATCAATCTGGGTATCGTGGGCCTCGGACACTGGGGTCGCAGGCACGCGGAATCCGCCCTCGCCAGCGGCAGGTTCCGCGTGGTGCGTGCGGTGGCGCGGCACCCTGATGCGGTCGCGGACTTCGCTCGCACCCGATCCATCGACCTGTCGCCGGCGCTCGAGGAACTGCTCGCCGACCCGCGGGTGCAGGCGGTGAGTATCGCCACGCCGCACTCCATGCATGCGGCCCAGGTCATCCAGGCGGCGAATGCCGGCAAGCACGTGCGGGCCGAGAAGCCTTTCGCGCTGAGCAAGGCGGATGCCGAAGCGGCCGTGGCGGCGTGCGCGAAGGCGGGGGTCGTGGTCGCCGTCGGACACGACAATCGCTTCTATCCGGCGGTCGAGGAAATCCGCCGGACTGTCGAGTCCGGTGAAATCGGCGCCCCGCTGCACGTCGAGGCCAACCTGAGCCACGATCACACGAAGCTGGAGGCGCAGCGCGCGGCGGTCGGCGGCGGCGGCAAGGTCAGCCCGCGAGAAGCCTGGCGCCTGCATCGCGACGAGGCGCCCGGCGGCTCGATCGTGCACCTGGGCGTGCACCGCATCGACACCTTCGTGCAACTGTTCGGCCGGATCGACCGGGTCTTCGCCCAGGAAGGGCGGCGCGTGCTCGACACCCCGTTCGCGGATTCGGTCTGCGCCCAGTTTCGCTTCCGCAACGGCATGACGGGATGCCTGTCGAGCTCGCTCGCCACGCCCCTGCATTCGCACCTGAACCTGTACGGCACCGGCGGCTGGATACTGGCGAGCGGTCCCGGCGATCCCGCGCAGTATCGGCGCGGCAATCTCAGGTCGCTGCGCATACGAAGCGGCGCCGAAGTCCGCACGCGCGAGTGCGAGGGCATCGATTCGGTGAAGGAATGCTTTGCAGCCTTCGCCGGCGCCGTGGAAGGCACGAAGGCCCCTGCCATTCCCCGGGAGGAGATCATCCACGTGGTCGAGGTGCTGGAGGCGCTCACGCAGTCCCTGCTGAGCGGGCAGCCCGTGGCGCTGTGAGTGCGCGCATCGGTCCGCCTCATGCAGACCGGAGCGGGCGCCGCTCGTGCGTCGCCTGGCGAAACATGCGCCCCCGGCGCCGCACGGCGGCATCGCGCACGCGCGCGGCCGGCGTGCCCCTTCGTGACCAGGGCTGGCGCCAGGATCGGTCCGGCGCGGCTCAGGCGCCGCGCACCGTGTCGAGCAGCCGCGCGCAGTCCGCGGGCAGCGCATCCCCGCGCCACGCCACATGCCCGTCCGGCCGCACCAGCGCGAGCCGCCTCTCGTACAGACGCGCCGCCGCGGCGTTGGCGATGTCCGCCACCGATAACGGCATCCCCACCGCGGCCGCGGCCGCCTCGAGCGGCGCGGTGGCGACTTCCTTCGCGAAGCGCAGCAGCACGAACCCCCGCCCGAAAAGATCCAGGGTCGATTTCCCCGGCGCGAGCCACGCGTGCGGCGCGCGCGAACCGGGGCGCGCGGTCTGGGTGTAGGTCATCACCTCCTCGGGCGGCCGCGGGGTACCGTCGGGGACGACGATGGGCGAGCCCTCGTAGAGGTAGCCCAGGTGGATGCCCAGGGTGTACCACTCGTTTTTCATCATCTCGGTGTAGTTCTCGCCGAAGGTCCTGCGCGCGCGCTCGCCCTCGGGCCCTGCGTCGAACAGACCCGGCGGCAGGCGCTTGCCGCGCGCAGACATCATGCGCTCCAGGTTGGCGGTGGCCTCCTTGACGTTGCGCAGCGCCACCGGGCGGCGCTCCGGTTCGTAGGAGGCGAGCAGCTTCGATCCCCCCCAGCCGGCGAGCACCGCCCAGAGCTTCCAGCCGATGTCCACCGCGTCCTGCATGCCGGTATTCATGCCGAAGGCGCCCGTGGGCGAGTTGAGGTGAGCGGCGTCGCCGGCGAGAAACACGCGCGCGCTGCCGTAGGCGCCGGCGACGAACTCGCGCCGGATCCAGGGCATGATGGAGAGCACCTCGAACGCGAAGTCGCGGCCCACCGCCCGGCGGATGGCGGCGCGCACTTCGGGCTCGGTGAGCGCGCGCTTGTTCGCGTCGCCCACGAAGGAGAAGCGGTACTGGTCGCGCCCGTTCACCGCCACGATGGTGCACCAGTTGCCCTCGGGCCCGATGAAGATGAAGCGGTAGCCCGGCTTCACGTCCACCAGGCTCCACAGGTCCTCGCAGCGGAAGATGGCGTTGGTGGTGTACGTGAGCACAGCATCGTCCGGCAACCGGATACCCAGGTGCTCGCGCACCACGCTGCCGCCGCCGTCGCAGCCGGCGAGGTACGCGGCCTCGATCAAGGACTCCTCTCCGGTGCGGGTGTCGCGCACCCGGGCGCGCACGCCCTGGGCGTGCTCCTGGAAGGCGGCCAGTTCGGCGTGGTAGCGCACGCTCACGTGCGGGAACTGCCTGGCGAAGCGCGCCAGCACCGGGTCGAAGAAATTCTGCGGCTGGCGCTCGCGGTGCTGCGGGCTCTGCGGCGGCGAGGGCTCGTCCCGGGGAGGCGGCGAGGGCTCGCGGCCGAATTCGTAGCCGCCGCACAGCGCGCTCACCCAGGCGTAGTCCTGCGGGTGGTCGCGGTTGTAGCCGGCGTGCTCGACCCACTCGACGATGCCCCAGCGCCGGCACAGCTCCATGGTGCGGATGCCCAGCAGGTCCATCTTGGGCTGGGTGATGCTGCCGTCGCCCTTTTCCACCAGGATGCAGGGCACGCCGTGCCAACCCAGCTCCCCGGCGACCGCCAGCCCGATCGGACCGCCCCCGGCCACCAGGACCGGTGTTGCTTCAGTTCGCACGGCCACCCCCGGGCTGTCTCCCTGGCGCTGGTTCGATACGCCGATTCATGTGGACTCTCCCTGAAATGAACCGGCGTTCATCTGCGCGCCGGAGCTGCCGAAGGTTAACGATTTCGCTGCCCGGCGAGAAGCGCCGCGGATGCGGGGCGCATGCGCGAGTTCGATCCGCAACCTGCCGTGCCGGCGCGGGGCTGTCGCAACAATCCCGGCGGCGGCGTCATGCGACGCAGGCGCGCATCGGCGCTGCGATCCGAACTATCATCCGGATACTCCCGGAGCCCGTATGAATCTCCCCGCCGACATCGGCGTGAAGCGCCGATCGCTCACCGTCGAGGCCTATCACCGCATGGGCGAGGCCGGCATATTCGCTCCCGGCGAGCGCGTCGAACTGATCGAAGGGGAGATCGTCGAGATGGCGCCGATCGGAAGCCGGCATTCGGGACTGGTCAATCGCATCAACCACCTTCTGGTCCAGTCCGTGGGCAAGCGCGCCGTGGTATCGGTCCAGAATCCGGTGCGGCTGAGTCGGCTCTCCGAGCCACAGCCCGACTTCGCGTTGCTCAAACCTCGCGCAGACGACTACCAGGCTGCGACGCCGCTTCCCGAGGACGTCCTGCTGCTGGTCGAGATCGCCGAATCCTCGCTCCGGTACGACCGCGAACTCAAGGCACCGCTGTACGCCGCGCATGCGATTCCGGAACTCTGGGTGATCGATGTCGCCGAGAAGATCCTGTGGATCTACCGGGAGCCTCGCGAGGGCGCGTATGCGCGCGTGGAGAAGACGCAGCGACCCGGCAGCCTGCGTCTGGCCGCCGCACCCGATATCGAGGTCGACCTCGGCGCCTTGTTCTCCTGATTCGCTGACGAGATGATCCGCACGACAAACCGCGGCTTCTGGCTGCAGGCAGCGATCTGCGCGTTCGCGCTGGTCTGGGCGGGGGTGCGCGCCGCCGAGCCGGCGCCGCCGTTGAAGAAGCTCACCCTGCAGCTCAACTGGAAACACCAGTTCCAGTTCGCCGGCTACTACGTCGCGGTCGAGAAGGGCTACTACCGCGAGGAGGGGCTCGAGGTCGGCATCGTCGAGGTGCGACAGGGGCGGGATCCGGTGGACGAGGTCCTGGAAGGCAGCGCCCAGTTCGGCGTGGGCGCCTCGGAACTCGCGCTGCGCCGCGGCCGGGGCGACCCGGTGGTGGTGCTGGCGGTGATCCTGCAGCACTCGCCGCTGGTGCTGCTCGCGCACGGACAGGGCCTGCAGTCGCTTCGGGATCTCGAAGAAAAGCGCGTCATGCTCATGGCGCACGAGACGGAGCTGTACGCGTTCCTGCGCCGGGAGGGGGTGCCGCGGGAGCGGATCGTGGAGGTGCCGCACACCTACGCCGTCGCCGACCTCATCGCGGGGAAGGTGGACGCGCTCTCCGGCTATGCCACCGACGAGCCCTACCTGCTGCGAAGCGCGGGCTTCGCCTACACCCTGTTCTCGCCGCGGGCGAGCGGGATCGATTTCTACGGTGATTCGCTGTTCACCTCGGAGCGCGTGCTGCGCGAAGACCCGCAGGCCGTGGCTGCCATGCGGCGCGCCTCGCTGCGCGGCTGGGAGTACGCGTTGCGCCACCCGGCGGAGGTGGCCGAGCTGATCCGCGCGCGGTACAGCACCCGCAAGTCGCTGCATCACCTGCGCTTCGAGGCGGCGGAGATGGCCAACCTCATGCAGCCCGACCTGATCGAGATCGGCCACATCAACCCCAAGCGCTGGCAGCACATCGCCGGCGTCTACGCCGAACTGGGCATGCTCCAGGCGCCGTGGTCGCTCGAAGGCTTCATCTACGACCCCGACCCCATGCCCGACATGATCTGGGTGTACCGCGGGCTCTGGGCCGCGGCGGCGGCCCTGCTCGTGTTCGGTCTGCTCGCGTGGCGGCAGTCGCGCTTCAACCGGGCGCTGCGGCTGGAGATCGCCAAGCGGGCGCAGGTGGAGGGGGAACTGCGCCAGGCGAACGGGCGGCTCCAGGGGCAGCTGGGGGAGATCCGCGCGCTCCAGACGCGCCTCGAAGAACAGGCGGTGCGCGACAGCCTGACCGGGCTGCACAACCGGCGTTACCTCGACGAAACCCTGGGGCGTGAGCTGCAGCGCGCCGGGCGCAACGGCTACCCGGTGAGCCTGGTGCTGATCGACGTGGACCGCTTCAAGAACCTCAACGACAGCCACGGGCACCAGGCCGGCGACACGGTGCTGCGCGCGCTGGCGGACCTGCTCGGCGAGGGCGTGCGCGCCGGGGACCTGGTGTGCCGCTGGGGCGGCTAGGAGTTCGTGCTGGTGCTGCCGAACATGTCCCTGCCGGGCGCGATCCACAGGGCCGACGCCCTGCGCGAGGCGTTCCGGAGCCGCCGGGTGCGCTTCGGCGCGCTGGAGTTGAAGAGCACGCTCTCGATGGGCGTCGCCCAGTATCCCGCGGACGGCGAGACCGCCGGCCAGCTTCTGGGCGCCGCCGACGAGGCGCTCTACCGGGCGAAGAGAAGCGGCCGGGACCGCGTCTGCAGCGCTTCCCTGCCCGCGCCCGCCTAGCGGGCGGGGGCAAGAGGGGCCACGGCCCCTCTTGCCCCCCCGACGCCAGGGATGCACTGCGCGCGCTTGCCTGCGCCGAGCTGCGCGCTGTCGTGGAAACGGGCAGTGTTGCCGGCGTTGTGCATCAGGCTGCTAGGACGGCGCGCCCGCGGAAATCCGCCCCAGCGTCTCCAGCGTGTGGCGTGCGATCATTTCCTCCTCGTTGGTCGGGACGACGAGCACCGCGACGCGGCTCTTCGCGGGGTCCGCGTCGATGCCGATCCAGCGCGAGGCCGCGCAGATCGCATCGCGCACCGGCGCCGCGTGCTCGCCGATGCCGGCGGTGAAGATCAGGGCGTCCAGGCCGCCGAGGGCGGCGGCGAGCGAGCCCAGTTCGCGCGCTACCCGGTATGCGTACAGGTCCACCGCGAGCTTCGCGTTCGGATCGTCCGACGCGAGCAGCGTGCGCATGTCGTGCGATATGCCGGATACGCCGAGCAGCCCCGACTCGCGGTAGAGCAGTCGCGCCAGGTCGCGCGAGGACATGCGCTTCTCGTCGATCAGGTAGAGCAGTACGCCCGGGTCGATCGCGCCGGTGCGGGTGCCCATCATCAGGCCATCCAGCGTGGTGAAGCCCATGGTCGAGGCGACGCTGCGGCCGTTGCGCATGGCGCACAGGCTCGCGCCGTTCCCGAGGTGAGCGACGATCGCCCGGTCGCGGCCCCTCATTTCCGGCAGCTCGGGCAGGCGCCGCGCGATGTACTCGTAGGACAGGCCGTGAAAGCCATAGCGCTTCACGCCCGCGTCGTGCAGCGCGCGCGGCAGCGCGAAGCGGCGCGCCAGCTCGGGCTGCGACTGGTGGAAGGCGGTGTCGAAGCAGGCGACCTGCGGGACCTGCGGACGCTGCGCGCTCACCGCGCGGATGCCGGCGAGGTTGTGCGGCTGATGCAGCGGCGCGAGCGGGCACAGCCTCTCCAGGCGCGCGAGCACCGCGGCGTCGATCGGTGTCGGCTCGGCGTACCAGTCCCCGCCGTGCACCACGCGGTGGCCCGCCGCGACGATGCGCATGCCGGCCTCGGCCTGCGCCCGGGCGAGCGCCGCGGCGATCATCGCCTCGTGGCTCGCGCCCTCGTCCAGGCCGCGCAGCACGCACTGGAGCGCGTCCGAATAGAGCGCGTACTTGAGGGTCGCCGAACCCGCGTTGACGACGAGGACCGCGTCGCTCACCGGATTGCCCTGTGGCTTCGCGGCAGGGGGTTCGCGCCCGGGGCGGTCCGGCGCGCCCGTGGACGGCTCTGTCGCTGCGCGCCAGGCGCCCTTCGGGGAATGCGGCTCCTGGGACGCCCCGGCCTGCTCACGCCGGAAGGCGCCGGTTGCGCGCCAGGAGCAGCGCGATCGCGCACGAGGCCACGCGCGCCGGCGCCGGGTCGGCGCGGCTGGTGAGAACGATCGGCACGCGCCCCCCGAGCACGATGCCGGCGCTGGCGGCGTCGGCCAGATATTCGAGCTGCTTGGCCACGATGTTGCCCGACTCAAGGTCCGGCACCACCAGGATGTCGGCCTGACCGGCGACCGCCGATGCGATGCCCTTGGTCTTGGCGGCGACGATCGAGACGGCGTTGTCCAGGGCGAGCGGCCCGTCGACGACGCCGCCGCGGATCTGGCCGCGCTCCGCCATCTTGCACAACGCCGCCGCCTCGACCGTGGAGCGCATGCGCGGGTTCACCGTCTCGACGGCGGCGAGTACGGCGACCTTCGGCTCCGGGATGCTGAGCGCCAGCGCCAGGTCGATCGCGTTCTGCACGATATCCGCCTTCGCCTCCAGGTCGGGCTCGACGTTGACGGCCGCGTCCGTGATGAGCAGCGGCTTGTGGTAGGCCGGCACGTCCATGTAGAACACGTGCGAGATGCGCCGCGCGGTGCGCAGGCCCGATCCGGAGGCGACCACCTCGGCCATCAGCTCTTCGGTGTGAAGGCTGCCCTTCATGAGCGCCTCCACCTGGCCGGTGCGGGCGAGCTCCACGGCCCGCTGCGCGGCCGCGTGGCTGTGTTCGACCTCCACCACCTCGTAGCCGTCCAGTCCCAGGCCCAGTTCCTGCGCCGCCGCCTCGATCTTCCTGCGCGGCCCGATGAGCACCGGCCGGATCAGACCGGCTTGGGCGGCCGAGAGCGCCCCGCCGAGCGATTCGCGATCGCAGGGGTGCACCACCGCCATGGTGACGAGCGGCCGGCCCTTGGTGAGGTCGATGAGGCGCTGGTAGCGTGCCGTGGTGTCGTGCAGCCGCACCTCGGGAAGGCGCGCCGGCCGGCGCCGGACCTTCTCGGCCGGGGCGAGCACCTCCGCCGTGCCGCGGATGACGGTGCGGCCCTCCTGGTTCACGCACAGACAGTCGAGGATCACGTGGCGGGTGCGCTCGAACTTCTCCTTCACCGTCACCGTCACCGTGATGGTGTCGCCGATGGTCACCGGACGGGAGAAGTGCAGCGTCTGGTCGATGTATACCGTTCCCGGCCCCGGGTAGATGGTGCCGAGCACTGTGGAGATGAGCGCGCCGCCCCACATGCCGTGCGCGATCACCTCGTGAAACAGGCTGCTCGCCGCGTATTCCGGGTCCACGTGCGCCGGGTTGATGTCGCCCGACATGACCGCGAACAGCTGGATGTCCTTGATGTCGAGCGTGCGCTGCAGGCTCGCGCTGTCGCCGGTCTTGATCTCCTCGAAGGTGCGGTTCTCGATGAATTCCCGTGCTCGTTCCATGGATCGGTTCCTCGATCGGCGCGAATCCAGGCGAACCCCTGGTTCGCACGCGGCTCGCGCCGTCGCCTCGAACCAGCGCGCGCATATCCGCTTCGCGACTCGAAAACAGGCTAGCGCGAGCGCTCGCGGGCAGCTTGACCTGCATCAACGGGCAGGCGCTCGGATCGCCCCGGCAGGACCGGCGCAGCCGCGAGAATCGAAGGGGGCCGCCGGCTCCGGCGGTGTTAGTCTTGCGCAAGCGGCGAAGCTTTCCCCGTGCGCGCATGGCGAGAACGGACCGGCTGCGCATCGCGCTGTTCGTCCTCGCC
>JADLDQ010000477.1 GCA_020846575.1 Burkholderiales bacterium | reverse complement strand
GCCTTGAGCATCGCCAGGAGCCGGTCGAAGTACGCGCGGTTGCGCGCCGCGCCGGCCGCGTTGTAGATGGGAAACGGCATGAGGTACCCGTCGCGGTTGTAGCGCTCGATCTGTTCGGCCGTCAGCACCCTGGGCGCGGGATTTGCAACGGGCTTGAAGGCGAGGTCGCGGCGGCTCATCGGATCGTCTGCGTCAGGGGACATGGCATCGGACTCCTCTCGGGGCCTGGGCGAAGGAACATGAATTAAACTAACGCAACGGAGGAGGGTCCCAAATGGACTAAGCTGACCGAAACATGTCTTTTCTTGACTTTCGGTCCGGGTCGAACGGGGTAGCGTGTAGGCGTGGACACCTATTCGAGTGCCCTGCTGGGCGGCGGCGCCTTCACCTGCACGCCGAAGTGGCGCGCCGCGGACTGGCAGTACGCGGACTGCCACCGCCTGTATTTCCCGCGCAGGGGCCGCGCGGAGTTCCTCTATCGGGGCCGCACCGTGGAACTGCGGGCCGGCTACATCTACCTGCTGCCCGGCTACCGCTGGATCCGCTACCGCTGCGCGCGCCGCATGACGCTCGACTGGTTGCACTTCCGCCCCGACTCGATGGAGATGAACTTCCTCGTCGCGCGGTTCGCCGGCGGCCTGCGCTGGCCGGCCGCGAAGTGGTCTTTCTGGAAGCCGGTGTACCGGCGCATGCAGGAACTCTTCGACACGCGATCTCCACGCGACGTCTGCCGGACGCAGGCCATGCTTGCGTGGGCCTGTGCGGAATGGATGGCGCTGCCCGCTCCGGCAGCCCCGCCGCGCGGCACCGGGGCGCTGCAGGCCTTCGCGGCGCTCAAGCCCGCGCTGGCCTTCATGGACGGGCATTTCCTCGAGAATCCGTCGCTGGAGGACGTCGCCGAAAGCGTGCACCTCTGCCCCGTGTATTTTCACCGCTGCTTCAAGCGCACGTTCAGCGTGACGCCGCACAACTACCTGGTGGCCAGGCGCATGAACTATGCCTGGAGCGCGCTGGCTCAGGGTGGTGTCGCGGTGAAGGAGGTGGCCGAGAAACTCCGTTTCGGCAGCCCGTTCTATTTCTCTCGCGCCTTCAAGCGCCACTTTGGCCGGACGCCCATCGAGGTGCGCATGGGCCGCCTGCCGTTGCCGCCGTAACCGGCGCGGTGCTGCCGATCCGCATCAAGGTGGCGCCGGCGACCTCACCTACGAGACCGAAGCGAAGCTGTAGGCGCGCGGCGCGCGTGCGCGTAGCTTTCGTTGACCTTCTATGGCGCCGGTGTGGCGGGCTTCCCGTCCTTCGGCTGGGCCGCATCGGCATTCGGCGCTGCTTCCTGAATTCGGAAAGCCTTCGAAAGCGCAAAGGCCCTCGCTTGCGTAATGCGTCCGTACGATTCAATTGCCTTCTGGAGGCTTGTGAACGTGGGCGCCCAATCGTCGCCCGGTCGGGTCCCGCCGGGCGT
>JADLDQ010000224.1 GCA_020846575.1 Burkholderiales bacterium | reverse complement strand
GGCGCCCGGCGCTTTCATCGGTTATCGCATCGAGACGGCCGGCGAAGTCATGCCGGCTTGCCCTGCTTCGTCCAGGTAAGCGGGGCCATGTTACTCGCCCCGCTTGTGCCCAAGCCCCGATTCGATGAGGCGCCAGCGCTCGGCGCGCGCTGCCGGACTGGCGCGCACAAGACGCGAACCCGCTTCCCTTGCCGAACGACCCGTGGTAGCGTGCCCGCGCGCGGGCCGGGCGGGCGCTCACGCCATGAACAAGCGCCGCGATCCGGGTCCGATCCCGTCCGAGTCGATGGCTCGCGAAGCACGCGCCGCGGCGGCAGCGATGATGAGAAAGTTTCGCCACCAGAGGGGGAATTCATGGGCAAACTCGTATTCGCGCTGATCGCGCTGCTGTTCTTCGGGATGGCGCCATCGCCCGCCGCGGCGCAGGCCTTTCCGTCGCGCGCCGTGCGCTGGATCGTGCCGTTTCCCGCCGGTGGCGCCACCGATCCGCTGGCGCGCCTGATCGCAGAGCGCCTGGCAGCGAACTGGAAACAGCCGGTGCTGGTGGAAAACCGCCCGGGCGCAAGCACCGCGATCGGTACGGACCTGGTGGCCAAGTCGGCGCCCGACGGCCACGTACTGGGCATGGTGACGTTCGCTCATGTCATCAATCCGCTGCTCGGTGCGAACCTGCCTTACGACACGCTGCGCGACCTGACCGGCGTGATGCAGATGACGCAGCTGCACATGGCGCTGTACGCGCGCCGCGATCTCGAGGCGGGAACTCCCGCGGAACTGTTCGCGCTGGCCAGGCGCAACCCGGAGAAGATCCAGTACGGAGCGGCGACCCCGGCCGCTTACCTGGTCATGGAACTTCTGAACATGATGGCGGGCGTGAAGATGGAACACATACCCTACAAGGGCAGCGGCCTGGCCCTCACCGACCTGGTCGCCGGGCGACTGATGCTGGTGATCGATCCGGTGCTCGCCACCACGCTGCAGTTCGTCAAGGAAGGCCGCATCAAGCTGATCGGCACCCTGGGTACGCGGCGCGCCGAGCTGACCCCGGACACGCCTGTCGTGGCCGACGCCGTGCCGGGCTTCAACTTCACGACCTCTTTCGGTCTGGTGGCGCAGGGACGCACGCCGCCCGAGCTGGTGCGGCGCATCCGGGATGACGTCGCCCGGGTGCTGAACCTGCCCGAGGTCAGGGCGCGCATCCGCGAGCTCGGGCAGGAACCCGTGGCCTCCACGGCCGAGGAGTACAACGCGTTCATCCGCGCCGAAATGAAGCGCTGGGAGCCGGTGGTGAAGGCGACCGGAGCGAAGATGAACTGAAACGGCGCGCGCCCGGTTCCGGCGAAGGAGCGACGCGCAGCAAGCGCCGCGAACACTGGAGGTCAGCCGCGGCGGGACCGGGACGGCGAACCCTGAGCGCCCGCGCCGTTCTCCCCGCCCGGGCGCTCCTGCGCCGCTTCCTGCGGCGCCGAGCGCTGTGCCTGCCGCTGGGTGCGGAGCACGCCGATGAGGTGCTCGTCCCGCCATTGCACCCACTCGCCGACCGGCCTGCCGCGCGCGAGTTCGCCGGCGGCCGCCACGAGCCTTGCCCTGGTCCGCGCGTTCATCCTGGGTTCGCCGAGCGGTGTCCACCATTGCTCGATCGCATCGCCCGTGTGAGCGAGGATCCCGGCCATGCCGCCGGGTCCGCCGGCGAGGTGCAGCGTCATGAGACTTCCCATCAGCAGCCAGCGGGGTGCGAGGCCATAACGCAGCGCGGTATCGATGTCGCTCGCGCTCGCGACGCCCTCCATCAGGCACCAGACCGCCTCGCGCCACACCGCGGCTTGCAGCCGATTGGTCAAGTGCCCCGGCGCCTCGGTGTGGAGCCGGATCGGCTGCTTGCCCAGGCGCCGGGCAAATGCCATCGCCCATTCGACGACTTCGAGCGCGGTACGCCTGCCCGCGACCACCTCGACCAGCGGCATCAGGTGCGCCGGATTGAAAGGATGCACCACCACCAGGCGTTCGGGGTGCCGGCACGAAGCCTGCAACGCCGTCGGCGGGATGCCCCCGGTGCTGGAAAAGATGATCTTGTCCGGCGAGGCCGCCGCTTCTATCTCGGCCAGGACCTGCGCCTTCACCTCGGACTTCTCCAGGACGTTTTCCTGCACCAGGTCTGAGAGCGCCGCGGCCTGCCCGGCGCTCGCCACGAAGCGCAGTTTCTGCGCCGGCGGCGACTCCGTGCCGGCGATGCCGAGCGCGCGCAGCGCGGGCCATGCGTTATCGACGAACGCGCGCACGCGCTCGGGCGCCCGTGGCGCAGGGTCATGAACGATCGCCTCGATCCCGTGGGCAAGAAACAGCGCCGCCCAGCTCGCGCCGACCGATCCGGCGCCGATCACCGCGACCGAGGCGACGTGATCCGGAAGAAGTTCACCAGGCGCGCGCATCGATCCTCCTTCGCGGTGCGGACGAACGTTCAGGGTCATCGCCGCGGCATGTTTGCCCGGGCGATGCGCTTGGCGGCGGCGCGGGGAATCATGAACGCGCTCCCTCGGCGATTCGAGCCGGTGCGCGACGCTGCGCCCCGGTGGGCCGGCGCTCGCCGACGATAGGGCAGCCGGCGCACGGCTATCCTTGAGCCAGATCAATGAACGTCTCGCGTGAGCCCCGGGGCGGCGCCGCGCGCGCGGCGATCCGGTCGCGCCCGGGATCGCGGGCCGGTCCGGGGCGGCGCCTCTCCAGCGGGAGGCCGGCGCCGCGCCCGCGGTTCGAGCGCGATGCTGCGCCCGGGCACCGCCGGCGCGCTCCTCGCTCGAGCGCACCCCTGCGCGCGCCGCGTGCGGCGAGGGCAAAATCCGCCAAAATCCGCAATGGGCCGAGTGCGGACCGCCGCCGCAGGACGCAATCGCGGCGGCTCGCTCCCGGCGACGGACCGCCCTGCCGACTCACTGCATGACTGACTGAACGAAGGAAGACGTACCCATGATTCACCCGGAAAGACTGAGCACCGGACAGGTGATCGCCCGATCCCTGGTACGCAACGGCGTCGACACGATCTTCGGCATCCCCGGCGCGCACACCTACGACTTCATCGACGCGCTCCACGAATGCCGGGACAGCATCCGCTTCGTCGCCACCCGGCACGAGCAGGGCGCGGGTTACATGGCCTACGGCTATGCCAAGTCCACCGGCCGCGTCGGCGCCTTCACCTGCGTGCCGGGTCCCGGCGTGCTCAATGCCGGCGCCGCCCTGTGCACGGCTTACGGGGCCAACGCCCCGGTCCTTTGCATCACCGGCAACATCCAGTCCTACAACATCGGCCGGGGTCGCGGAATCCTGCACGAGCTGCCGGATCAGCTCGCGATCCTGCGCGGGCTCACCAAGTGGTCCGAACGCATCGATCACCCGAGCGAGGCGCCAGCGGTGATGCGCGAGGCGTTCCGGCAGCTCGCCGGCGGCCGCGTGCGCCCGGTCGCGGTCGAGGCGCCCTGGGATGTGTTCGGAATGAAGGCCGTGGTCGATCCCGGCGAGCCGGCGGCCTTGCCGGAACCCCCCTGCCCCGATCCGCAGGAGATCGCGCGCGCGCTCGCCCTGCTGAAGAACGCGAAGAACCCGATGATCACCGTCGGCAGCGGCGCGAACCACGCCCGGGCCGAGGTGATGGAGCTCGCGCGCATGCTGCAGGCGCCGGTGAGCGCTCACCGCAGCGGCCGCGGCATCGTGGGCGAGGACACGCCCTACGGCTTTTCCTGCGGCTCGGGCTACAAGCTGTGGCCCCGCACCGACGTGCTGCTCGGAATCGGCAGCCGCCTGGAACTGCAGTACCTGCGCTGGATGAAGCTCCCGGAAGGCCTGAAAGTGATCCGCATCGACATCGATCCGACCGAGATGGTCAGGCTGCGGCCCGACGTGGGCATCGTCAGCGACGCGCGGCTGGGCGCGCACGCCCTGGCCGAGGCGCTGTCCGGCGCGCTGCCCGCGCGGGCGTCCCGCGAGGAGGAATTCCTTGCGCTCAAGGCGCAGTTCCGGCGCGACGTCCAGAGCGTGCAACCCCAGATCGGGTGGCTGGAGGTGATCCGCGAGGTGCTGCCCCGCGACGGGTTCTTCGTCGAGGAGGTCTCGCAGGTCGGCTTCGCCGCGCGTTTCGGCTTTCCGGTGTTCGAGCCGCGCACTTACGTGACCTGCGGCTACCAGGACAACGTCGGCTACGGCTTCATGAGCGCGCTCGGCGTGAAGATCGCCAATCCCGGCAAGCCGGTCCTCTCGGTCGCCGGCGACGGCGGGTTCATGTTCGGGGTGCAGGAGCTGGCGACCGCGGTCCAGTACAACATCAACCTGGTGACCGCCGTCTTCAACAATTCGAGCTACGGCAACGTGCTGCGCGACCAGCGCAATGCCTACAAGGGACGCGAGCTCGGTTCCACGCTCACCAACCCGGATTTCGTCCGGCTCGCGGAGGACTTCGGCGCCACCGCTTACCGGGCGAGGACGCCCGCGGAACTGCGCAGCGCGCTGGAGAAGGCGTTCGCGCACTCGGGCCCGGTGCTGATCGAGGTGCCGTGCGAGCGCGGTTCGGAGGCATCGCCGTGGCCGTTCCTGCACCCGAACGCCTGAGTCGAATGCCCGCGCGCCGCGCGGCTCGCGCGCTGGCGCCGAGCGCTGGCGCCGCGCGCTGACGGCCTGGTGCGGGCGGCTCAGCCCGAGCGCAGCACGAGGGCGTCCCCGCTCGCGTAGAGCCGCTCCACGAGGTCGGACCGGTTCGCCAGCAGCGCGCGCTGGTTGATCGAGCCCTTGTCGGTCAGCTCGCCGCGGTCGATCGACGGCGCCTCCTCGAGCAGGATGGCGCGCGCGATCCGGTTCGAGCTTCCCGTCGCCTTTGCCGCGAACGAGCCGACGCGCTCGCGCAGCGCCGCGCGCACCGCCGGGTCGCGCGCGAGATCGGCCAGGTCCGCCTGCGCTCTGGCGGCGACGGCGCGGCAGGCGTTCGCCTCCAGCACCACCAGCGCCGCGACCTCGTCCCGGTCGATCCCGGCGATGACCACGTCCTGCACCAGCGGCGCGCAGTGGTCTATGAAAGCCGCGCGCAGCGGCCCGACCGCAACCCAGGTGCCGGTTGCGAGCTTGAAGTCCTCGGCGATGCGGCCGTCGAACTGCAGGCCGAGCTGTGGCTGGGCGGGGTCGATGAACTTGAGCGCGTCGCCGCTGCAGAACCAGCCTTCGGCGTCGAAGTGCTCGCCGG
>JADLDQ010000476.1 GCA_020846575.1 Burkholderiales bacterium | reverse complement strand
TCACGAACATTGCAACCATCGCACCTGAGCTGTAGAAGGGCGGCATTCTTGCCGTCCGGGGTCGGCGGCTCGCCGACCCCGGACGGGCGATGCATAGCATCGCCCATACAAAGCGGTCGACGCATGGCGTCGACGATAAAGGGCACATGCAACGCGAAACGATTTACATTACGGCGGCTGCTTGTTCTTCTGCGTGGTAGCTGGAGCGGACGAGTGGGCCGGAAAAAACGTTTGTGAAACCCATTTCCATGCCGATGTCGTGCATACGCTCAAAGATATCCGGATGCACCCAGCGATCGACAGGCAAATGGTTCAACGTTGGTTGCATGTACTGGCCGAGCGTGACGAGGTCACATTCCACTTTGCGCCATTCTTTCAACACTTCGATGACCTCTTCATCTGTTTCGCCCAAGCCCATCATCAGGCCGGACTTGGTAGTCATGCCGAAGTCTTTAGCGCGTCTAAGCAATTCCAAACTGCGTTCGAATTTGCCTTGCGGGCGGACCTGTAAATACAAGCGCGGCACCGTTTCAATATTGTGATTGAGCACATCAGGGCGAGCATTCAAAACAGTTTGGAGAGCATCCCAATTTCCGCAAAAGTCCGGTATCAAAACTACAATTTTGGTCTCAGGACTGGCCGCCCGGCACTCGCGGATGGTTTCAGCCCAGACAGAGGCGCCGCCGTCTTTCAGCTCGTCGCGATTGACCGAAGTGATGACGGCATACTTGAGATTTAGCTTGCCGACAGCTTGCGCCACCCGGCGAGGTTCGTCCAGGTCCAGCTCGGTCGGTCGACCGGTAATGACGTTGCAGAAGCCGCAGCTGCGCGTGCAGATGTTGCCCAGGATCATAAAAGTGGCGGTCGAGCGCGACCAGCATTCCCCTCGATTCGGACAGGCGGCGGATTCACAGACCGTGTGCAGGTCGTGCTCCTCGATCAAGCTTTTGACGCTTTTGTATCCAGCGCCCGTGGGAAGCCGCACCTTGAGCCAATCCGGCTTGGATTGTTTGCTTGGAGAACTGTCGATGGTAGTCACGGTTGCGCCTTTATCTTTCGTTCAAGTTTCCGCTCAGAAACAGCGTTCTTAGCCTTTTCTTCACCCGCCGTTTTATTGCGGCGGCGGTCCTCTATATGACATACTTCTAGGCCTTAGG
>JADLDQ010000475.1 GCA_020846575.1 Burkholderiales bacterium | reverse complement strand
GACGAGGCCCACGGCGCCAAGCGCCGCGAGTGTCGCGCCGACGACCTTGATCATGTTTCCCATTCCCTCTCTGCCGCCCTGGTACAACATGAAGGCGGCCCAGACGATGGCGAGCGCCGCGACGAGCGGCATGAGACTCGTGATCAGGAAGTTGCGAAGTTTGATGACGATCTCGTCGATCGGCGTCTCGGACGGCGTGCCGACCGCGCCCTGCGCGAAGGCCGTATCCGCCATCACACCGATAACGAGAACGCACAGAAGCACCGGGACGCCTGCCCGAAGGAACACGCGGACCTTCGGATGTGCGACGAGCGAAGCGGCCGCGCGGACCGCCGTGACAATCGAGCCTGGAATTTTCATGGGCGAGTGACTCCTTCGAGACATGTGGTCCGATCCGAATCAAGCGGATCGACCGGGCTCATTGCACGGCCCGTGCCACACGCTCCCGACACCGTCACGCGACCACAGACACGTCCGCTTTTGCGGACGTACTGAACTTCTACTCACCCTCCAGGGCGTCCACTTCACCTTCGCGTCGGGCGAACGCACGGCGACGGGCAGCCGGCCCGGGACGAGGGGGTTGTCCCGGGAGCTGCCCGACTGGCTGCGCGCGTCCCGCTTGCGCGGGCCGCCGCTTCAGTCTTCGGGACGCATCTCGTCGAGCGGAAGCGCCTTGATCTCGCTGATCCGGAACGAATCGCAGCCCGGTATCGGCGTGTCGAGATCGTAGTCGCCCGTGTCGAGATACTCCTGCTCTTCTACAAGCGCCCGGACACCGCAAGCCGGGTCGACGAGCGGTTCGAGGTGACTTGCGGGGATCGGCGTCGCGGGCACGGCGGGTCGCGACCCGACCTCGTTTGCGCGCGTGCGCACTGCGACCGCACGAATGCCCTGAGACACGGGCCTTCCCGCGCGCTCGAGCGCGCGCCGAACCGCCGCTTCGCACGCAAGATCGACGTGCCGATTGACCGATGCGACGAGATCCGTATTCTCGGCGTCTTGTCGGTCGCAACCGAGCAGAGCGGCAATCGCCGAGAGTTTCTCGCGCCTGGCAGACCTGGCCGCAATCGTCGCGATCATCGCAACCAGTACCGAGGCGGCAATCGCCCACGGCAAGGTCCCTGTCGCCGCGACGAGCATGACCGCCGTGGGGCCTGGCCTCTGCGACGACTCGTCGAGCATTCGGGAGGCCGCCACGAGCGCGACGTCCACATCGGACTGCGCACCCGTCGTTCGCTTCGCATCTCGCGACT
>JADLDQ010000223.1 GCA_020846575.1 Burkholderiales bacterium | reverse complement strand
GTTCGAGGACGCGCGAGCGCGCCGCCGCGATGCCGGCGTCCTGGTGGGTGGTGTAGATCACGATGCCGCCGCGCCCGACGTGGCGCTCGATGGCCTCGCGCACCCAGGCGAGGGCGGCGACGTCGAGCGCGGTGAAGGGCTCGTCCAGCAGCCACAGGGGCTGGCCTTCCCCGAGCGCGAGCCGCGTGAGCGTCACGCGGCGGCGCTGGCCCTGCGAGAGCACGCGCGCCGGCAGCCCTTCGCAACCCGCAAGGCCCAATTGCCGCAGCGCCTCGCCCGCGCGTTCGGTGCTCGCGGGAATGTCGTTCAGCGCGCAGGCGACGCGCACGTTTTCCAGCGCCGTGAGGTCGTCCTTAACGGCGTTGGCGTGGCCGATGTAGAGCAGGGCGCGCCAGTACTCCTCGCGCAGGCGGCGGATGCGCGTGCCGTCCCAGCGGATTTCGCCCTGCGCGGGCGCGAGCAGGCCGCAAAGCGTGCGCAGCAGGCTGGTTTTTCCGCGCCCGTTGGCGCCGGCGATGCGCAGCAGCTCGCCGCGCTCGGCCTTGAAGGCGAGGCCGGAGAACAGCACGCGGTCGCCGCGCACGCACTCCAGATCGACGGCTTCGAGCATGGGTCAGGCCGCCTGCGGCCCGGGCGGCTCGGCGCCCGCAGGGGCGTCAGGGACGTCTTCGGGAAAAATGTCGCGATAGGCCGCATAGAAGCTGCCGAAAAGCGTCGGCAGCAGCATGAGCGTGACGCCCAGTTTCATGCCGCGCGCCGCATCGAGGTTTCCGCCCGCCGCCGCGAGCAGCGCGATCAGGAGCGAAATGGCGAAGGCCGCACCGGCCACGGCGGCGGCGTAGACCACGAACGCGCGCCAGTTGCGCCAGCAGCCGAAGAAGCTGAAGAACAGCGCCTGCGCCGCGCCCATGCCGTTCCAGGCGGTGAGGATGGGCGCGAACCAGAAGGCGGTCAGCACCGGGGTCGCGAGCGCCGCGGCGAACGCGAGCGCGCCGAGCAGTTCGCCGTGCTCGAGCGCTTCGGGACTCGGCGGCTTGCCCCACATCATCCACTGGAACAGCACGCCCCGGTCGATGAACGTGGTGAGCCCGAGCACGATCAGCATGGACACGAGGTACAGGCCGCCCAGCACCAGCAGCCGGTCGAAGCGGCTTCGGAATCCGGCAAGGAGCAGGACGGGCTGGAGCCCCCGGCCGCGGCTCACCGCGTCGCACATCGCCATGAAGCTCACGGAAAAAGCGGGCAGCGAGACCGCCACGATGAGCGGGACGACGTAGCGGATCTGTTCCACCAGGGCCACGAGCAGCCAGTAGCCGAACACGAGCAGCGTCCACATGCCGGGGCTCGACTTGAACAGCTGCCAGCCGGCGGCCAGCCAGCCCCATCCTCGGTTCGCGGGGACGACTCGCATGCCTCAGCCGAGCGCGATGCAGGCCCGCCGCCTGCATTCGAGAACGCGCCGGAAATGCTCCGGGTCGTGCGCGTGCGTGAGTTCTCCGGGGCGGGGCAGATAGAAATCGTGGAGCCGGGACAGCCAGAAGCGCAGCGCGGCCGCGCGCATCATGGCGGGCCAGGCCTGCCGCTCCGCCGCGCTGAAAGCGCGCCGGCCCGCATACGCGCCGAGCAGCGCCTCGGCGCGCGCCGCCACGATCTCGCCGTCGGCGTGCACGCACCAGTCGTTGACGGTGACCGCGACGTCGAACAGCCAGCAGTCGATGCCGGCAAAGTAGAAATCGATCACGCCGCCGAGCCGCGGCGCGGCAGGAGCGCCCTCGCTGTCCCAGAGCGCGTTGTCGCGGAACAGGTCGGCGTGAATCGGGCCGCGCGGCAGGCCCGCGGTGTCGAGGCTCGCCTGGTAGGCGAGCTCGGAGTCGAGCAGCGCCTGCAGGGCCGGGCTCAGAAACGGCGTCACCTTGGGCGCGGTCTCATGCCACCAGGCGCGGCCCCGCGGGTTCTCGAGCCTGCCCTCGTAGGTGCGGCCCGCGAGGTGCATGTCGGCCAGCACGCTGCCGATGACGGCGCAGTGCTGCGCCGCCGGAGCGAGCACCGTGGCGCCGGGGAGGCAGCTCACCAGCGTGGCGGGTTTGCCGTTCAAGCGTGAAAGCAGCGCGTCGGACTTGCTGGCGATGGGCGCGGGACAGGGAATGCCGTGCTTGGCGAGGTGCGCCATGAGGTTGAGGTAGAAGGGCAGCTCCGCTTCGGTCAGCTTCTCGAACAGCGTCAGCACGAAACGCCCGCGGGTCGTGGTGACGAAGTAGTTGGTGTTCTCGATGCCGGCCGCGATGCCCTTGAGCGCGACCAGCGACCCGATGGCGTAGTCCTCCAGCCATCGGGAAAGCTCGGCCTCCGTGACCATGGTGAATACCGACATCGTGCTGTGCGAAGCGCGTCCGTGTCGCCCGGCCGGCCGTTTCAGAAGGGCGGACCGCCGGGCTGCGGGCAACGGCGAATCAAAAACTGTGGATCAGCCAGAGCGGAACGCTGAACCGGCGCTCCAGCCCGCCGGCGCGCTCGGCGTTGGTCGGGTCGTCCGTCAGGTAGTACACCGCGCCGTTCGGGTTGGTCACGCGGATGACGCGCCGCCCGTTGACGATCAGCTCCTCGACCTGCTCGTTCATTCCGGGCGTGATGCGCACCGCGGGTTCGTCGGGCGCTTCGATGGCGACCGCGGGGGGCGGCGGCGGCTCGGGAAGCGGGTCCAGCCGCGGCGGCTGCTGCGGCCACGCGGGCAGGCAGACGCAGAGCAGGACCAGCAAGCTGAGAAAGCGGCGGAGGCTGAGAGGGCGG
>JADLDQ010000222.1 GCA_020846575.1 Burkholderiales bacterium | reverse complement strand
TGATCTCCGGCAGGCGACGAGGTCCCGTGCATGAGGAATCCGCAGCGACCACTCCTCGCACCCGGCGTGTTTGCCTTGGTGGCGGGCGCTGCACGCAGGCAAGCTCACGCACTGCTGCCCCGCGTCGATCTTGAATATGGTGGCGCAGCCGGGATGCCGGAACCGCTGATTCGGAACAAGAGTGTTTCCGCAGCGGGTACAAGGACAGTCGATTTGCGCGCGCAACGCCTGGGCAGCGCTACGCGGCTGAAGCGGCGACGGCACGGCCGCAGGGCACGCAAGAACCGTTCTCGACGCAGTGGCGCCTTGCGCGAGAGGTGCGCCTTCGGCATCCTTCGCGGGTGAACACAGTCCGCATCGAGAGGTGTGCCGTGCCCGCCCTGGCGCAGCATGCAGGCGAACCCATCGGACCCAGCGCTTGCGCCACCGGGGGGATCAACGCTCCTCGGACGGGCGCTCTGAAGCGCGGTGGGTCCGGCAGGGAGCGGACCGCGGCGCCCCGGCATTCCGGCGACCTCGATGGAATTGGCGCGGGAGGCCGGCCATGAGCGTTCGCAATCTCGACGCTCTCTTGCGTCCGCGCTCTGTTGCGGTGATCGGCGCTTCGGACGAGGAAAGCAGCGCCGACAGCACGCTCATGCGCAACCTCCTCCAGGGAAGATTTCAAGGGCCGATTCTGCCGGTGAATCAGCAGCGCCGTTCAGTCGCCGGTGTGCATGCCTATCGTTGCGTGGCGCACCTGCCACTGACTCCGGACCTCGCTCTGCTGTGCACGCCGCCTTCGACCGTGCCCGGGTTAGTCCAGGAACTGGGCCGGCGCGGCACGCGTGCGGTCGTCGTCTTCGCAAACGGCTTGAGCGCAACGCTCGAGAAGGCGGAGCCGGCGTGGCAACATGCGGCGCTCGCCGCGGCCAGGCCGCACATGCTTCGGATTCTCGGACCGAACAGCGTGGGGCTCATCAATCCGGGCGTGGGATTGAATGCAAGCACCGTCTCTACGCCGGCTCTGCCGGGACGCGTCGCGTTCGTTTCACAATCCGGGGCGCTGAGTGCCGCGGCCCTCGACTGGGCGGGGGAGAGAAACATCGGTTTTTCGCATGTCGTCTCGCTCGGCGATGCCGCGGACGTCGACGCCGCCGACGTGATTGATTATCTGGGGAGCGATCTGCAGACGCGGGCGGTCCTCCTCTACCTCGAATCGGTGAAGGCGGGGCGAAGGTTTCTCTCGGCGGCGCGTGCGGCCTCGCGCAACAAACCTCTCATCGTGCTCAAGTCGGGTCGAACCGAGGCGGGCGCGCAGGCCGTAATGCGACATACCGGATCGCCGCCTGGCGACGACGGGGTCTTCGACGCCGCCGTGAGCAGGGCAGGCATGCTCCGGGTCGCCACCGTGGCCGAGCTGTTTGCCGCGTCCGAGACGCTGGCGGGCGCGCGCTGGCGCCGGGGAGAAAAACTCGTGATTCTGAGCAACGCCGGTGGGCCGGGCGTCATCGCGGCTGACGCGCTGGCGCAGAACGGGGGGGAGCTTGGTGCGCTTGCGCCCGGCTCAGTCGAGGCACTCGCGCGAGTGCTTCCTGCAGACGCGGCGATCGCGAACCCCTTGGACCTGGGCGGCGAGGCAACGGCAGCGCGATATGGGGACAGTCTCGGGATTCTGCTGGCGGCACCGGGCGAGGATGCGGTGCTGATCATCCACGGACCGAGCGCAGCCGCGCCTGGTGAAGAAACTGCCGCTGTCTGCGCCGGCGCCGGGCTCGAGACGCAGCGCAACGTGCTCGCGTGCTGGATGGGATGCAATCCTGCGCAATCGCCGGTGCGCCGACTGCGAGAGGCGGGCATCCCTGTCTACGCCACGCCGGAGGACGCAGTCCAAGGCTATCTGCAGGTCCTGCGCTTGCGGCGCAACCAGGAATCGCTTCAGGAAGTGCCGGCTGCGATGCCAGCTGAGGTCGCCACGGACGCAGCCGCCGCCCGTGAACTGGTGCGGCGGGCGCTTTCGGCACGGCGCGAGTCGCTTCCGGAGCTTGACGCAAAGGCGTTGATCGCGTCGTATGGGATCCCGGTGGCCGAGACGCACCGGGCTGCCTCGGCCGACGAGGCCGTGCGACTCGCGGCACAGACCGGCTATCCAGTGGCGTTGAAGGTGCTCTCGCCCGATATCGAACATCGGGTCGATGTGGGCGGCGTGATGCTGAATCTCGAAGATGAAAGTGAAGTGCGCGCCGCGGCGATGGCCATCGAGCGGCGCATGCATAGGCTGCGACCGGGTGCCCGACTTTCCGGTTTCACGGTGCAGCGAATGATCCGACCGCCTGGCGCCCTCGCTCCACGCCATGGGGCACACGAGTTGGCGCTGAGTGCGGCGGAGGACCCGGTCTTCGGGCCGGTGGTGCGCTTGCGGGTGTGCGCTACCGGCGCGAGCGTCGCAGAGGCGCTTGCCTTGCTGCCGCTCAACTCGGCGCTCGCGCGGGACATGCTGGCGCGTTCCGGACTGGCGAGCATCCTGGCGGGGACGCACGAGCGTCCTGGCGCCGACCTGTCCGCCTTGTGCACGGCGCTTACGCGGGTATCGAGGATATTCACCGAATACCCGGAGGTCCGGCAGCTCGACATCGATCCGCTGTTGATCGACGGCAAAGGCGTGGTTGCGGTGGAAGTGCGTGTTCGAATCGGACTCCCGAGAGGGAGGGCGAGCGAGCGTTTTGCCATTCCCCCCTATCCGAGCGAGCTGGAGCAAGCGCTCGATTTCCAGTTCCGTGGCTTGCCCTGCCTGCTGCGGCCGATCAGACCGGAGGATGCTCAAGCGTTTTCCGAGTTCATCGGGCGAACGGACGCTCCCGATCTGAGGCTCAGATTCGTCACCTTGACCCGAAGCGTGCCCGCGCAGGATCTGGCGCGCTATACGCAGATAGACTATGACCGCGAGATGGCTTTCGTAGCCGTCATCGATCCGGCACAGGGCGGTTGCGAGATTCTGGGCGAAGTGCGCCTGTTCTTCTACCCCGGGAGCGAGACGGGGGAGTTCGGCCTGCTCGTGCGCAGCGACGTAAAGCGCCGCGGGCTGGGTCGCGCTCTTCTGGCCAAGGCGATCGATTACTGCAGGTCGATCGGCATGGCCGACCTGATCGGGCAGGTCGCCCCCGAGAATCAGCCGATGCTCGCCCTGGCCCGCAGTGTCGGCATGGATGTCGAGTCGCGGGCAGGCGCCAGCCTGGCTGTCGTGCACATGGATCTTCGGCAGAAGTAGCGCGACGTCCGCCGGTTCCCGCGGACCGATGCACCAGACCCCAGCGTCTTCTTGAATCGCCGCGCCGCCGCTGCACTCGATCGCTTCGCTTGACCGCGGCGAACGCAACCGAGCATGGTTTCGACTGCCTCCCGCGGCGGGCGGCTGCCGCGAATACGGCGGGCACGCAGCCCGGCGCTCACGCCGCGCGCCCGCCGTCCGGATCGGGCGTCACAGGGGCGTAGTGGCTGAGCACCACCCAGTGCTGCGCCGAGCCGTTGGTCACGGCCCTCAAGCGCGCAGGCAGGCCGAGCAGGCGAGCGAGCGGCGCTTCGCCCCGCAACACACCGTTCGCCCGGGCGAGATGGCGCTCCTGCACGCCGACGCCACGCATGCTCAGTTCGCGCTCGATCGCGTCCAGGAACGCACGCGCGGACGCGATGCGCACCTGCATTATCGGCTCATGAGGGTGCGCGTTGCGCGTGCCGTCTTCCCAGAACCGCACTCGCGGTGGGCCTGCCTGCAGGCGATCGCCATAGCGCTCGCGCAGAATCGATAGCGGAAACTCGAGTGCATCCTCGTTGCGGCCGCGCACTGCGAGCCCATCGGCCGAGGCGTGCAGCTCGACCTCCTCGCTGGGCGCAAGCAGCGCCGCCGCGGCCCTGGCGAAGCGCAGCTGGAAGCGCTCGCCGCGCTGTTTCGTCAGCTGCTCGATCGGAAAGTCCCATCGGGGCATCATGGCATTGCTCCGCAAGAACGCGCGCCGAGGCCGCTGCTTCGGATGCGCGCGCTGCCGCCGCGTGAACTCGGGGCTGTCAGGAGTGAGCCGAATGGGGCGGCCACAGGCAGACCCGGTCGCGGGCATCGTGTTGCATGACGGCGGTGACCAGCGGCCGCTTCGCGACCCGAAGCGCGCCCGCGTATGCGCACTCCCACGCCGCCTGAGCGCACCCGGGGCGCTCAGGCATGCAATTCCTCCTCCACCGCGTCTTTCGTCCGCGCGCTGCGCAAGGCGCGCTCGACGCGCGTGATTCGTACAGGCCCGCGTCTTCCATCGGGCGGTGGCGCTTCGATCACATCCCCGACCGCCCTGCCCAGCACGGCAGCACCGAAGGGCGACAGCACCGACACCAGGCCCGTCTCCGGAGCGGCCGCGCCGGGATAGACGAGCACGATCCTCGCGCGGGTGACGCCGTCGAAGTGTTCATACGTGACCGCGGCGCCCATCGGCACCCGGTCGGCGGGGAAACTGGCATCCGGCACGATGTCCGCGGTCTGCAGTACCCCGATCAGCCCCTGCGCGCGGCCCGGTGAGCATCGGGTGCAATCGCCCAGCATGAGCGCCAGCGCTTCGGCATCGCTCGCGGTTAGAACGGTTTCTTCATTCGTCCACATCTCGCTCCTCCTGTCGCCGGCCCCATTCCCTTCGGATTTTCGATCGCGGCCAGGCCCCTGATAAGTCGGTCGACCCGTACATGATCGTTTCCATTGGAGGCACAATCGCGGGGAACGCCGGCCCGGTGCGGGTGAGCCTGCAGCGCCGGGCGGTCTGCTCGTGAGCCTGCGCACAGTCCTGCGGGACATGCACGCTCCGAGGCCTCGCGCCGCCCGAGGGCTGCCCGCGCGATTCGATGCCGGGCGCCTCGTGAGCGACCAGAGGTGCAGCGCGCGCGCGCGGCGCATTGCACGAGGGGTTGCCGCGCTGAAGTATGATGGTCTGCACCACTTGAGGATCGGACGGCGATGCAGGATCTGGAGCGAATGGCGATCTTCGCGCGCGTGGTGGAGACCAAGAGCTTCTCTGCCGCGGCCCGCCGGTTGAACTTGTCGAAGTCCTTGGTGAGCAAGCAGGTCACCCTGCTGGAGAAGTCGGTGGGGGCGAGGTTGCTGAACAGGACCACGCGCGCCATGAGCCTGACCGAGGCGGGTGCGGCCTGCTACGAGCATTGTGCCCGCATCGTGGAGGAACTGGAGGAGGCCAGGCTCGCCGTGGGCCGGTTGCATTCCGAGCCCCGCGGGCTGCTGCGCATCAGCGCTTCGGTGGCGTTCGGCACGCTGCACATCGCGCCGGCCCTTCCGGAGTTCCTTTCGCGCCATCCAGAGGTCAGTATCGACATGGCGGTGAGCGACCGCTTCGTGGACCTGGCCGATGAAGGCTATGACCTGGCGGTGCGTATCGCCAAGGAGCCGGCGCAGTTGCTGGTGGCGCGCAGGCTCGCTCCGGTGAACCGCAAGATCTGCGCGACCCCCGGCTATTTCGCCCGTCACGGCGAGCCGAGGACACCAGAAGATCTGGCCCGGCACAACTGCCTGACGTATACGCACTTCAACCCGCAGGACCTCTGGCTGCTGCGCGGCCCGGCGGGCGAGATTTCGGTTCCTGCCTCGGGAAACTTGAGACTCAACGACGACGAAGCCTTGTCGCAGGCGGTCCTGGGCGGCCTCGGCGTGGCATTGTTGCCGACGTTCATCGTCGGCAAGGATATTCAGACGGGTCGATTGAGAGCGGTGCTCTCGGACTACGTACCTCTGGAGCGCCACATCTACGCGGTGTATCTGCCGAACCGGCAGCTGACGGCGAAAGTCCGGGTTTTCATCGATTACCTGCTGAAGCGTTTCGGCCCGCAACCGTACTGGGACCGGATCCGGTGACGCAACCGCGCCACCGAGGTCGATCTCCCAGTCCCTCGCGATCCAGCTCAGCGCTCCGGTTCGAAGTCCGGTCGCCGCCGACTTGCGGCTTTCGGTGCCGTGACGGTGCGCGGGACCGGCAGGAGCCGGTGTGATCCGGCGTGCGCGCCAGGTCGGTTCAGGCGGCGCGATGCCGCGAGGTGACGCCGAACAGGACTGCGACGAGCGCGAGCGCGGCGAGCGCCGGCGCCGCGAGCAGCAGCATGCCCCAATCGAACGAGACCTCGCCCGAGCGCGCGTCGAATGCGAAGCAACGTAAGGCTCCGCCGTCCGCGGTGCGATAGAAGGGGATGAACCTGCCGCGCAGCTCCCAGGTCATCTCGCGCAGGCGCCGGTTTCCCGTGGTGCTGTCCAGCAGCGCCCGCACCACGCGCCCCTGATCCACCGCGACCAGCAACGCCGAATGGTCGAACTGGCCCGTGGCGGGGTCGGCGCGGTACCAGAAGTCGAGCGCGCCCGCGATTCGCGCCACTGCGTCGCGTTCGGCGACCGCGAGTGTCCAGCCGGGTTCGTTCGCGAGGCCGAGCGCCGCGGCCTGTGCCTGCAGATCGCGGACACTGTCGGCGTCATCGAAGCTGAGCGCGAGCACGTCGTAGTCCGTGCCCAGTCCCCCGGCTTCGTTCAGGGCGTCCCGTACCCAGAGGAGAAACGGGGTACACACCCCGCTGCAGCGCGTGTAGAACAGTGTCACCAGCAGCGGCCGCTGTTGCCCCAGTGTCGAGATCGCGGCCGTGCGCCCGTCCGCCAGTCGCAGCGGAATGTCCGGAATCGCGCGTTCGCGCAGTCGCTGTTCGAGACGCTCGACGCTCTCGCCGGCGACGCTCTCGGCGCAGAAGGCACCGGCGCCGAGCGCCAGCGTGGCCGCGAAGGCCAGAGCGCCAGCCCCGGGCACCTCAGGCCCTCGCGCCCATCGCCTTGAACCAGCGTGTCCAGATGGAGACGAGATAGAGCAGGAATCCGGCCAGGAACAGCGAGGCGAACACCAGCGCCGCCAGGGAATAGCCGGCGCCGTGGTTCAGTTCGAGCGGATACAGGGCGAAACGCCGCGGCACGGCATAGGCGCCGGCAAGGTAGAACATGGCGAAGAAGCCGTACGCGCCGATGACCAGCAGCGCCGTGGTGAACGCCTGCGCGCCCGCGTTCTCGGGTACACGGGCGACCTCCTGGCAACGGTGATAGAAATAGCCGATCACCAGGAACGCCAGGCCCGCGACCATGTAGGTGTGGAAGTGCGCCGGTACCCAGAGCGTGTTATGCAGCGCGACATTGACGCTGATCGTGGAGTCGATGACGGCGCCGACGCCGCCGATCGCCCACCCCGCCAGGCCGATGAAGAACAGCAGCGAGGCGATGTTCCAGCGCATGCGCGCGTGGTACACGAGGAGCAGGGCGCCGAAGATGGTCACCACGGCCGCGGGGATCGCGCTGAAGTAGGAGGCAACCTGCCCGATGTATTGAAACGCGCCGGGCTGCACGAAATCCATGTACAGGTGGTGGAAGTAGGCGAATAGAACGATCAGCAGCACGGCGTTCCAAGAAATCGCGACGATGCGGTTGGTCTTCCACGGCCGGCCGGCGTACTCGGGAAGAGCCTCGTACAAGGCCGCAACCCCGAGGTACATGGCGAGATTGACCAGCGTATGCCCGAAGAAGAAGGTGAGATTCTTCATCAGGAGGGTGTCGCTGGTCGCGCCGCTCAGCAGCTCGACATAGAAAAGGACCAGAACGATGACCCCGGCGAGCAGCGCCGCGACCGCCGCGATCAGGCTCACCGTGATGATCAGCACCGAGGGCGGCAGTTCGGGCTCGCCGCGGCCGGCGAGGTAGTGCCAGGCGAGCGCCCGCGAAAGACTGTACTTCTTCGCGATCGCACGCAGCAGGTCCAGACACCAGACGAGCCAGGTTGCCCCCAGCACCGTGATCGAGAGCAGGAACGTGACCGCCGACCAGGCCGGCCATTCACCCTTCAAGGGCAGCGGATACAGGAAGTACCAGCCGGCGGCGAAGCGGCCGAGAAACACGCACGCGAGCAGCAGCAGCACGCCGAGGACCGTGCCGGCGAGCGCGAAGCGCCCGACCGCGGCAGAGGGATCGCAGTACCTCTCCAGGATGTCCGAAGCGCAGGCCATCGCGGCCACGAACCACACGCCGACCATGCCCACACCGTGCAGGGTCATCATCGGATAGAACCACGCCTGCGCGCCGCCGAGCTGATCGGCCTGCACCGCCCGCATGAACAGACCGACCAGGATGAGCACCGGAAACAGAATGAAGGTGACCGCCATCCAGTACAAGGTGTTCTTGTGCACCGCGCGCATCGGGGTTCTCCTTGGTCCTATTTCGCCGTCAGGCCGCTGTGCATCAGGTGATGCCCGGCCGCGCAGTATTCGAGGCAGAGCACCTTGTAGTCACCGGGTTCGGTGATGCGCACGCGCAGCCGGTTGACGTAGCCCGGCATGGCCTGCGTCTGCGCGATGAGCTGGCGCTGCGGGTTGTAGAGCCCGAAGCCGTGGTTCACGTCCAGGCTCGTGACGCGGAACTCGACCAGCTCACCGCGGGCGAACTCGGGGCGCTCCATGCGCCGCACGCGCCCGAGGTCCTCGGCGCTGGTAATCGGTTCCTCGGAAAACACGAAATCGAACTGGCGCGTGGCCACGTACACGACCCGGTCCGCCTTGGCGTCCCCCGCCGCGTAGGGGGCTTGCGGCAGCGTCGCGGCCAGCAGCGCGGTGAGCAGCACGGCGGCGGTGATGAACAATACCCTGCGCAGCCCGTAGGCCTTCGCGGTGTTCACATCGGCCGGGGCGCGCGTGCTGGCGCCGACCCAGATGAACACCAGCACGATGACCGCGGTGATGGCGAGGAACACGGCGAGCGCTTTCGATTGCAGGGATCCGAGGTCCGGCTGTGGCAAGGCCGGCTGCGCCGCCGGTTGCGGCGCGGCCGGCCTGGCCGCCGCGCCTGCCGTAGCGATGAACTCGATCAGGGCCTGCGCGTCCGCCTCGCTCAGCCCGAGGTTGGGCATCGGGATGCGGTTGAATTCCTCGAAGAGCTTCAGCGCCGCCGGATCCTTGGCCGCGAGCAGCTTGTCCGGCGCGACGATGAACTGGAGCAACCAGTCCCGCGGCTGGCGCTCGGTGACGCCCTGGAGATCCGGTCCGACCCGTTTGCCGCCGCCGATCGTGTGGCACGCGGTGCATTTCTGCTCGAAGAGGACCTTGCCGTCGGTGGCGGCGGTCGCGGCCGCCGCGGCCAGGAGCGAGCAGACGAATACCAGGACTTCGGCGAAGCGCATGTGCCAACCTCCGGTGTGAAGCAGCAGGTCACCGAACGATTGCCGCACGCGCCCCCGCCAACGGCGTAACTATATCATGTTCTGATAGGGCACTCGTGACGGCGGCCCGGTGCACGAACGCCCGATGCGCCGCGGCTGGAACACGGGTGGTGCACCGCGCCGCGTGAGTCCTATCTGCCTGCGCCGCGGGCGATCGTGCCGGAGAGGGTCTTGCCGGAATCGGCCCGAGAGCGGCTGGCGCAGCGCATCTCCCGTGCGTGCGGACTGCGGCCCGGCCTCAATTCGGCGCCGCAGCGCGGATGATCACCGTCCTCAGGTCGGTGTAGTTCCCCAGCGCGTGCAGCGAACGGTCGCGGCCCGACCCGGATTCCTTGAAGCCGCCGTGGGGCAGTTCGACCAGCGGCGGGGCGCCGCCGTTGACGTGAACGATGCCGGCGACCAGACGCCTGCCGGCGTGAAGGATGGTGTCGACGTTCGACGACCACAGCATCGCCGCCAGACCGTAGCGGGTGCCATTGGCGATGGCGATCGCTTCCTCGAGGGTGTCGAAGCCGATGATCGACAGCACCGGCCCGAAGACTTCTTCCTGCGCCAGCGAACTCCCGGGATCGACCCGATCGGCGACCGTCGGCGCCATATAGGTGCCGGCCGGGACCGAGGCGCGCCGGCCGTCCAGGACCAGCCGGGCGCCTTCCTTCTCCGCCCTGGCGATCTTCGCGAGAATCGAGTCGTACTGCGAGCGGTTGACGATGGGTCCGAGGTCCATGTCGAGCTGCAGCGGGTTGCCCACGCGCTTGGCGGCGGCGTGCTCGACGACCGCGGCGGCGAACTTCTCGCGCACCGAATTCTGAACCAGCAGCCGGGTCGGGGACTCGCACACCTGGCCCTGGTTGAAGAAGGCGAGGGCCGCCGATGCCGCCGCGGCCGCGCCGAGGTCGGGTGCGTCGGCCAGCACGATGTTGGCGGTCTTGCCGCCGAGTTCGAGGTGGACGCGTTTCATGTTCGACTGCGCCGAGGCGACGAGCAGCCTGCGGCCGACCTCGCCGGAGCCGGTGAAGGTGAGGCAATCGACGTCCCGGTGCAGCGACAGCGCCTCGCCCGCCTTGCCGTCGCCTGTCACGACCTGCACGACGCCCTCGGGAATGCCCGCCTCCAGGGCCAGCTCGGCGATGCGCAGCGTGCTCAGTGACGCATCCTCGGCGGGCTTGACGACGACCGAGTTGCCGGTGGCGAGCGCCGGGCCGAGCTTCCAGGCGGCGATCATGGACGGGGCGTTCCACGGCAGGATCGCGCCGATGACGCCCAGGGGCGCCCTGGTGATCAGCGCCGTGACCGCGTCCTCGACCTGGATGAGCTCGTCGTAGAGCTTGTCGGCCAGCTCGCCGTACCAGCGGATGGTATCGGCGGTGAAGGGGAGCACCATGCCCTCGGCCATACCGATCGGCATGCCCATGTCGCGGGTCTCCAGGACCGCCAGCTCGAGGTTCTGCGCCGCGATCAGCTCGGCCCAGCGCACCATGCGGCGCTTGCGTTCCTTGGGCGCCATGCCGGACCAGCGCCTGTCCTCGAACGCCTTGCGCGCCCCGGCGACCGCGCGCTCGACGTCGGCGGCATCGCAATCGGGAATCTCGGCGAGAACGGAACCGTCGATGGGCGAGATGACCGGGCGGGTCCGGCCCGATGCGGCAGCGCTCGGCTTGCCGTCGATGATCGCCCGGGTAGCGGGGATCGCGCGCGTGGCCTGCTCGAGTATGGCTTGCTGCTTGACGGCGGGTGCGTCAGTCACGGCGGGTGCCTCCATTTCCTGGTTCGGTTGCTCCGGGGCGCGGTCGCAGAGCGACAGACCGGATTCTCGCATCAGCGCCGATATCCGGCACGCGGCCGGTCAGGACCTCTCGTTGGAGGGCACGCGCACGCGTGCGCGCGGGTTCACGGCATCAGCCGGACGAACGCGAGCTCCAGCCGCTCGGACGCCTCGCGCAGCGCCCGCCGCCGAGCGCCGAGCCACTCCCGATCCGCGCGCTCGCGCTCGCCGAGTTCTTCGAGCATGCGTGCCACCTCGTCCGGCTGGGGCCCGCCGCGCCCGCGGCTCGCCGCAATCATGGCCTTGGCGGACAGGGCTTCGCGAAAGCGCGCTTCCCCGAGCGGCAGGCTCGCCTCGCGCATGCCCGCCGCGCGCGCGGTCTGCGCGTAGATCCTGCGCGCCGCCTCGAACGGAATCTGGGCCGGGCGCAATCCGCCGCCGCGGCCGTAGTTCACGAGTTCGGAGGCGAAATGGTGCCCGACGCGGAACGGGACGTCGGCCTCGCGCTGCAACACGTCGGCGAGTTCAGTGGTCGTGGAGTAGTCGGCCTCGACTTCGTCGAGCGCCCGCGCCGCGTCGAGCGCCAGGGATCGGCAAGCCATGGCGAGCAGCGCATGGAGCCTGGCGAGGGAGCGCAGCGTCTCGAGCGCCTCGTTGCCGCGATGTTCGAGCAGTCCCGTGCCGATGTTGTGGGCGACGGCGAGGCACCCCTGCGCTTCGGCGAGCACCTTGCTCGCCAGATGCCGCGCCGCGAGCAGCGCCGTGGGATTGCGCTTCTGGGGCATCATGGTGCTGGTGCCGGTGAGCGCGCCCTCCCGGAGGGTGATCCAGGGAGAGGTCTGGCGGTACTGCCCGAGAATGTCGCCGAGCAGCGCGCCCGCGCTCAGCGCCCCCGATGCCGCGATCCCAGCGAGCTCGACTCCCAGGTCGCACGGGGCCACGTGGTTGGCGTCGTAGGCGTTGTCCACCACGCCCTCGAAGCCGAGCAGCTGCGCCAGGCGCGGCCGGTCGATGGGAAAGCTCGAGGTGCCAAGCGCCCCCGCGCCCAGGGGCGACAGGTTCACGCGCGCCCAGGCCTCGCGCATGCGCGAAGCGTTGCGTTCGAACGCCGCCAGGAACGCGCCCAGGTAATGCCCGAAGCTGGTCGGCTGCGCCTGCACGTTGTGCGTGTAGGCGGGCACCACGTCGTCCCGATGGCGCTGCGCGAGCGCGAGCAGGGCGGTGCGCACCTGCGCCAGTCCATCGAAGCAGTCGAGCAGCTGGTCGCGAAGGAACAGCCTGTGGCTGGTCGAGACCATGTCCTGGCGGCTGCGACCGGAATGCACGCGCGTGACCTCCATCCCTCCCGCCGCGACCAGCAGGGATTCCACGACCATGTAGTTGCCCGGCCGATCCGCGCCCGGCGCCGCGGCATCTTCGATGACCCGCCGCACCGCCTCGGCGATGCGCCTGCCGAGCGGCGCGGCGACGATGCCGCGCTCGACCAGCATGACGGCCGAGGCCTTGTTCATCTCCCCGACCCAGTGAAACGCGTCGTGTCCGGCCGACGAGACGGCGATCGGCTCGAGCGTTGCGCCCAGCTGATAGAACTCGCTGCCCGCGATCGCCTGTGTCATGCGGCACCTGTCTCGGCTTGACTCGGGGTCCGGCGCACGAGGTGTATTTCTGGCGCCGGCCGGACAATTGTAGTAGCGTTGCCCGCGCGCTCACCCGTGCCCGACCGAGCGCCTCAGGAGGTGTAGGAATGGAGAAGATCTGCTTCGCACTTGCCGTCCTGATCGCCGCGGGTCCGTGCGCGTTCGCCCAGGACAAGGACTATCCCAATCGCCCCATCAGACTCATCGTCCCCTTCGGACCCGGAAGCGCCACCGACGTCTCGGGCCGCTTCATCGCGCAGGCGCTCGGGAGCGTGCTCGGGCAGCCGGTGATCATCGAGAACCGGCCCGGGGCCGATGGCGCGATCGGGATCCTGGCGGCCAAGAACGCACCGGCCGACGGCTACACCATCGTCCAGGCGGGCTGGACCAACCTCACCGTCAATCCCGTGGTGATGAAGGACCTGCCCTACGATCCCGTCAAGGACTTCAGGCCGATCGCCGGCGTGACGCGCACCATGCTCGGCATCGTCGTGGCCGGCGATTCGAAACTGAATTCGCTGGCCGAGCTCATCGCCGCCGCCAAGCAGGATCAGAATCGGCTCGACTTCGGCACCTTCTCGGCCGGTTACCGCCTCGGCATCGAGTGGTTCGCCAGCGCGGCGGGCGTCAAGATCGTGAACGTGCCGTACAAGGCGACCACGCAGATTCACCTCGACGTGATGAGCCACCGGATCTTCGGCACGATCGATGCGATGAGCACCCTCGGTCCCCTGGTGAAGTCCGGCAAGCTCAAGGTGCTCGCGGTGACCGGCGAGAACAGGCTTTCCGATTTTCCCGGCGTACCGACCATGCAGGAGAGCGGATTTCCCGATTACACGATGTACGGCTGGTCCGCCATCTATACGCGCTCGGAAACGCCGGAGGACGCGGTCGACCGGCTGGTCGGCGCAATGCAGAAAGTGCTCCGGTCCGACGCGACGCGGGAGTTCGCGAGCCGGCGCGGGTCCGAGTTGAACCTGCGCCTGCCCCCGGCCTTGCGCAAGTTCCAGGCCGATGAACTCGCCAACTTCCGGCGCGTCGCGCAGGTAGCCGGGATCGCCGCGAAATAGCCGCGGCGGCCGGCGCCGATGGAGCGGGACCTGTGCCTCGCCCGCGCCGCGGCGCACGGCCGGCGCGGCCCTGCGCGGGGGCCGCGCCCCGGCGTGCGTGCGCGACGCGCGCGCAGCTGCTCGCCACGATCGCTGTTGCCAGACCCGGGCTAGAGCAGCACCTCGCGCGCCACGGTGCGCACGTCCATCTCGAACTCCAGGCCCACGACGGGCGGCCGGGCCAGGTGCCAGTGCAGGCCGTCCTGCGCCGCGCCCATCGCCGCGATCTCCGGACCGGCGAGCGCGCCGATGTCGTGCACGGTGTAGGCGCGCACCGCGGCCGCGTCCTTCCAGCCGAAGCCCAGGTCCTGCATGCGCGCCTGCATCGCAGCCATCACGAAGCGCACCTTCTCGCGCATCGCCTCGGGCGGCACGCCGCCCGCGCGCACCGGCGCCGCAGCGGCGCTGCGCTGCTCGGCGCCGCCGGCGAGCACGAACGTGCCGCGCCGCGCAGCCGCGGCCGG
>JADLDQ010000474.1 GCA_020846575.1 Burkholderiales bacterium | reverse complement strand
TCAATGGGTGGCAGCGCGGCGGTTGGAGCACCACCGCGGCTGCTCCCGCCGATTGCGCATTCGGTTCCCGCCAACCTCCCCTCCGCGCGTGGGCTATTGATGTCGCGCCAGCTTGTGCATCCCGATCAGCCGTGGCCCTTGCGGATGGTGCTGCACGTTTATCAGTTCGCGGCGTCGCTCAAGCTGGCGGTGATTCTCATCCTGTGGCTGGTGGCGACGTTCGCCATCGGCACCTTTGTCGAAGCCCGTTACGGCACGCCGGTGGCGCAGTTCGGCGTCTATCAAACGTGGTGGTTCAGCGTGCTGGCGGTGCTGCTGGCGGTCAACATCTTCTGCGCAGCGTCGATTCGGTTTCCCTGGAAACGGCATCAGACCGGGTTTGTCATCACGCACCTGGGCCTGTTGACGCTGCTGTTGGGCGTGGCGCTCAGCCGGCTGCATGGGATCGACGCGCAAATCTTCGTCTACGAACGCCAGGCGAATGCTTGGGCACTCGAAGACGAGCGGATGCATCTCGATCTGGTCGTCCACCGCGAGGGCACGGCTCGCCGCAGCGGCGAAGTGCAGACCGTCTCGGCCGACGACATCACGGTCGAGCCGCTGGAGCCGATTGAATTTACGCCGGGGCCGTTCACTTGGAGCGACTATCAAACCGAGTTCCGCTTCGGCCCGCTGACTTTCGCCGAGTTGTGGGAGAAGAAGTCGCTCTTGATCAGCCGTTCCGCGCGGTGGGCGTCGGGCTGGATGTTCCGCATCGCCGGCCGCGATGTCGCCGGGCAGGCGCTGTACGACCACGACGGCATCCGTCTCGAAGTGCTCGACTATCTGGCCGATTCGCGCAAGGTGAACGCTCCGCAGATCACCGTCGCCATGAGCCAGCCGCGGAGCGAGCGGATCGGCGCCGACGGCCGCACGGTGAAATCGCGCTATCACTGGATGCAGCAAACGCTCGAACTCGTCGAGATTCCGCGCGGCAAAGATTACCCGTTCGGCGTCAGCGACAAGGCGCAGTTCCCCGGCGGCACGGCGTCGTTCGCCATGACCGATGTGCCCGAGCAACGGGCTGCGTTCCTCGCGAACAAGCCCGCTGGCCCGCTCGGCGAGCGCGGGCAGGTGGTGCTCTTCATCGAGGGCCAGCCGCGGCGGTTCG
>JADLDQ010000221.1 GCA_020846575.1 Burkholderiales bacterium | reverse complement strand
TACCTCGGCAACCTGCTGGGCGCGCTGAACCAGATTCACAACGGCACCACGACGATCTTCGACTGGTGCCATATCGTGCGCGACGCGCAGATGACCGACGCGGCGATCGACGCGCTCGAGGAATCGGGTATACGCGCGGTGTTCGGGCGCGGCACGGTGAAGCCCCCGGAACGCGAGGGCGAGATCCCTTTCCACAAGCTGCCGTATCCGCGCGAGGAGATCCGCCGCCTGCGCACCGGGCGGCTCGCGTCCGACGATCGCCTGGTGACGCTCGCCATGGCGATCCTCGGGCCCGACTGGGGCGAGTACGACGTGGCGGCGCACGACATCCGCCTCGCGCGCGAGTACGGGCTCATCAACTCCGCGCACACCTACGGGCGCAAGGGCAAGCGCGTGGTCGAGGACGGCTACCCCCGGCTCGCGAAGGAAGGACTCCTCGGCCCGGACCACAACATCGCCCATGGAAACTGCTTCTCGCTGGAGGAGCTGAAGATGGTGCTGGATGCGGGGTGCACCATCACGGCATCGTGCTTCACCGAGATGCTGAACTACGAGCAGCCCGCGATGCTGGGACGCATCGTGCGCTTCGGCGCCACGCCCTCGCTCGGAACGGACTGCGATCCCTACTTCAACAGCTCGATGCTCTGGGTGACGCGCCACGCCTTCCACCACCAGCGGGAGCTGGACAACCGCAGCCTGCACGCCCTGGGGAAGTGGCCGGCCTCCACCCAGCATTCGACTCTGACCCGCGATGCGCTGCACTGGGCGAGCATGGGCGGGGCGAAGATGCTGCGCCTGGATCACAAGATCGGTTCGCTCACGCCCGGCAAGCAGGCCGATATCGTCATGATCGACACCCGCGGCAGGAACGTGTTTCCGGCGATGCCGGGCGGCGATCCGGCGCACGCCGTGCTCATGTACGCCGAGGCCGCCGACGTGGAGCACGTGATGATCGCCGGGAGGTTCGTCAAGCGGGATGGGCGGCTCACGTTCCCCGCGGAACGGCTTGCCCGGCTCGACGAGGAACTGCTCGCCTCGCGCCTGCGCATGTTCGGGGAGGGCGGTTATGTCTGCAGGCCCGTCGAAAAGGGGCCATTACCGGAGCGCTACGTATGAAAAGAATGCTGCCAGTCCTCTTCCTTGCCGTGGCCGCGGCGAGCGCCGGCGGGGCGTTCGCCCAGTCGGCCGAACGCTACCCGGCGAAGCTGATCCGCATCGTCCACGGCTTCACCAGCGGCGGTCCGGTGGACACCACCGCGCGCATGATGGCGGCGCGATTCTCCGAGCAGTTCGGCCAGCAGGCGATCGTCGAGGGCAAGCCCGGCGCCGGCGGAACGGTGGGCGCGGCGTTCGCGGCCCGCAGCGAAGCCGACGGCTACACCTTGTTCCTCATGGCTTCGGGGCACGCGGCCGCGCCTGGCCTGTACCCGTCGCTCCCCTACGATGCGGTCGACGATTTCGCCATGGTCTCGATGATCGCCCGCTCGGCGTTCGTGATACTCGCCGGCCCCAAGACCAGCTTCGGGACGATCCAGGATCTGATGAGCGCCGCGCGCGCCGCGCCGGGAAGGATCAACTACGGCTCGGGCGGCGTGGGCAGCGGCATGCACCTGGTGGCCGAGCTGATCCAGGTCCGCACCGGCATCTCGCTGACTCATGTTCCCTACAAGGGAGGCTCGGCGCCGATGCTGGCGGTCGTCTCGGGCGAGGTGCCGATCATCTTCACCTCGCTCGCCGGCACCGCGGGTTTCATCCGCAGCGGCAAGGTCAAGGCGCTGGTGGTGACTTCGCGCGAGCGCGCGCCGCTCCTGCCCGAGGTGCCCACGGTGGCCGAGACGCTGCTGCCCGACATCGACATCAGCTCCTGGTACGCGCTGGCCGCACCCAGGAATCTCAACGCCGCCATTCTCGCGCGGCTCAACGAAGCGGTGCTCGCCGCGCTCAAGCGCCCCGATACGCAGGAGACCCTGCGGGTGCAGGCGGCCAGCGCCTGGCCCACGAGTCCGCGCGAGGCGCAGGACTTCCTGCGCTCCGACGTCGCGCGCTGGACGAAGCTGATCCACGAACAGAAGATCTCGGCGCCGCAATAGACGGCCTGGGCCGGGCGGCGCCCGGCGGCGCCAGCGCCGGAGCGCCCGGCGGCGCAAGCGCCGGAGAACGGCGCCGCAGGTGCGGTCCGGCGATCCCGCAGCGGATGGCGGGCGCCGTGACGCCGCTGGCGCGCACCGCTTCCGGGATCATGAATTCGCCGACCGCCACCGGGGCAAGCGCGTTGCCGCCACCGGGGCAAGCGCGTTGCCGCCACCGAGGCAAGCGCGCTGCCGCCGCCGCGACAAGCGCGCGCGGCGCGAGGCCAAACCGCGCGCGAATCAGGGCGGCTGGAGCGCGTTGGGCGCGAGAAGTCTCTTACTCACGGTAAGATAATGCGACCTGCTGTTTCGAAGGACCTCCATGCAGACCCGCAATTTCATCCGGCTGGCGGCAGGCTTCGCGGCGGCGTTCGCCGCGTGCGCGGCGCTGGCGCAGGCCGAGATCGCCAAGCCGCTTCGCCTCGTGGTCCCTTACCCGCCCGGCGGCTCGTCGGACGTGCAGGCCCGGCTCGTGGGCGCGGGCCTCGCCGAGCGCATCGGGCAATCCGTGATCGTGGACAACCGGCCGGGCGCGGCCGGGATCATCGGCGCCGAGTACGTGGCCAGGCAGCCGGCCGACGGACACACTTTGCTGCTGGCGGCCCCGCCGTTCGTCATCACGCCCTATACCGTGGCGAAGCTGCCTTACGATGTGAGACGGGACTTCGCGCCGCTGTCGCTGGTGGCGCGCGCGCCGATGCTGGTGGCGGTCGGCAGGGACTTCCCCGCCGGGACATTCGCGTCCCTGGTGGCGCTCGCGAAGGAGCGCCCGGGCAAGGTGACTCATGCCTACATCAACGGCGGCGTGGGACATCTGTCCGGTGCGCTGCTGGCGCGCCGTCTGAAGATCGAGCTGTTGAATGTGCCCTACAAGGGGTCGGCGCCGGCGCTGGCCGACCTCGTCGGCGGTCACGTCGCCATGCTGCTCACCACCCAGTTGGATCTCGCCGCCCAGCTGGGCGCGGGCACGGTGCGCGTCCTGGCGATCGGCGCGCCGCAGCGCTCGCGTTTCCTGCCCGATGTGCCCACCCTTGCCGAGGCCGGGTTCCCCGGTGTGGAACTCGGGTACTGGTTCAGCGGACTGGGTATGCGCGCGGGCACGCGCGCCGATCTGCTGGAGCGTCTCTCGTCGGACATCGCGGCGGTCCTCAAGCAGGCGGATGTGCGCCAGAAGCTCGACGTCCAGAGCGTGGACGTCATCGGGTCCACGACGGCGCAATACGCGGCGTTCCTGGAGGCCGAGCTCGGGCGCTGGGCCGAGGCGGTCGCCATCGCGGGCATCAAGCCGCAGTGAGTGACACCGGGCATTGCGACGGCGCGTGCGCTGCGGTGCGTCGTGAACCGGGTGCAAAGGAGTCACGGTGGCCGTACATCTGAATGTCGATCGAGTGCGCGCCGAGGACCTGGCGCCAGGCGTGCGCCGCCGTTCGCTGCTGAACGGGGACGTCGTCCCCGGCATCAAGTTCCGGCTCGACTGCCTCGAAATGGAGGCGCGCGCCGAGTTCGCGTTGAGCGTCGCCCCGGGCGACCTCGCCTGGTTCCAGGTGCTGCGCGGCGCGATCGATGTCGCAGGCGCCGGGGGGCACCAGCGCCTCAGTGACGCCCACGTGGTGTTCCTGCCACCGGGTTTCGGTGGTTCGATCACCGCCGAATCGGGAGCGGCGCTGCTTGTGGCGCAGGTGCCCGACGCCGCGGCGCTCGATCCGGGCTTCGCCGCGCAGCCACCCGCCTACCGGGTGGTGGACTGGAAGAACGAGCCGCTGCTCGAATCCAAGCACGACGCGAGGAAGCGCATCTACCTCGCCACGCCGGCGCTGTTCGGGACCCAGGCGATCAAAGGCGAGATGATCATCTATCCGCCGCGCACCGAGGCGCCCCGGCACTACCACCTCGGCGCCGCGCACTTCATGTATTTCCTGAGCGGCGGCGGCACCGCGTACGCGGGAGACGAATCGTTCGCGGTCCGGGAGGGCGACCTGGTGTACTACGACGACCGGGAGACGCACGCGCTGCGCGGCGGCGAGGACGCCGACATGGTGTTTTCGGAGTTCTTCGTCCCGGCGGGCGCGAAGACCGTCTGGGTGGAGCCGGAAAAGGCGTGTACCTGGCTTCCGACCGGCAAGAACGTCCGGGGCGGCAAGCCTTCGCGCGAGATCCGGGCGCACAGCTTCTCCAGGCCCGAATCGACCGGCGGCGTGTAGGGCGCGCGGCGCACGAACTGTTCATGCCCGTCGAACTCATACTGACCACGCGAATCCCTTCCCCGGCGCAGGAACTGCTCGAGGGGCAGTACCGGTGCCACAGGCTCTACGAGGCGGCGGATCGGGCGGCGTTCCTGAGCAGCGTCGGCGCGAACGTGCGGGGCATCGCGACCTTCGCGCAGGGCGGGGTGGACGCGGCGCTGATCGAGGCGCTGCCGAAGCTGGAGATCATCTCGCACTACGGCGACGGGACCGAGAAGATCGACCTGGCGGCGGCGAGGCGCCGCGGCGTCGTGGTCGCAAACGTGATCGGGGTGGTGGAGAACTGCGTGGCCGACACCGTCATGGGCATGATGCTGAACGTCATGCGCCGCTTTCCGCAGGCGGACGCCTTCGTGCGCAGCGGAAAGTGGACAGCGCCGAACACGTTCCCGCCGGCGACCGCGCTGGGCGGAAAAACGCTCGGCATCCTCGGGCTGGGGGGCATCGGAGCGGCGGTGGCGCCGCGCGCGCTCGCGTTCGGCATGAAAGTCCGCTACCACAACCGGCGCAGGAAGGACGTCCCCTACCCGTACGATCCCGACCCGGTCACGCTGGCGGCGAACTGCGACGTGCTGGTGCTCGCGCTGCCCGGCGGCCCGCAGACCGAGAACATGGTGAACGCCGCCGTCCTCGATGCGCTGGGGCCGCGCGGCTACCTGATCAACGTGGCGCGCGGCTCGGTGGTGGACGAGCCGGTGCTGATCGAGTATCTGCAGCACAACAGGATCGCCGGCGCGGGTCTGGACACGTTCCGTAACGACCCGCGGAGCGATCCGCGCTTCATCGCCATGGACAACGTGGTGCTGCACCCGCACGTGGGAACCTACACGGTGGAGACGCGCACCGCCATGGCGCACCGGCAACTGGAGAACCTGAGGCTGCATTTCGCCGGCGAGCCGGTGATCAATCGGGTCGTATGAAATCCTCGAGTGGAGAAAGCAGGATGGGCATCGAATCGATACGAAGCGCGGGCGCCCGCTGGCTGGCGGCGCTCGCGCTGGCGGCAGTCCAGGCGGCTGCGCTTGCGCAGGGCGGCTATCCGTCGCACCCGGTGAAGCTGGTGGTGGGCGCCGCGCCCGGGGGTAACGTCGACATCAACGCGCGCATCGTGGCGAAGCGTCTCGGCGAGATCCTCGGCCAGCCGGTCGTGGTGGACAACCGGCCGGGGGCGGGCGGGGCGGTGGCGTTCAACTTCGTGCGCCAGGCCGCGAGCGACGCCCATACGCTGTTGATGGTGCCGACGGGGTTCACCACCGGGGTCGCGTTGAATCCCGACGCGGGCTACGACCCGGTGAAGGACTTCACGCCGCTCTCCACGGTCAACACCTTCGCCTACGCCATCGCGGTCGGCGCGCACAGCCCGATCGGCTCGCTGCGCGAACTGCTGGAGGCGGCCAGGGCGCGCCCCGGGACGATCGGGTACGGGACCGGCGGAGTCGGCTCGGGCCAGCACCTGGTGGGCGAACTGCTCTCGGCCAACGCGGGGATCCAGCTGCTGCACGTGCCTTACAAGGGCGGCACGGCGCCGGTGACCGCCGTCATCTCGGGGCAGATCCCGATGACCGTGGAGATCGAATCGGTGCTCGCGCCGCAGGCGCGGGGCGGCAAGGTGCGCGTCCTGGCGACCACGGGTCCCGCGCGCACCAGCCTGCTGCCCGACGTGCCGACGGTGTCGGAGGCCGGAATCGCGGGCTTCGTCGTGCAGGGCTGGCTGGGTGTCGTCGGCCCGCGCGGGCTCGCAGGCGACATCGTGAAAAGGCTCAACGCGGCGCTGCGCCAGGCCGTGGCCGAGCCCGAGGTCGCGGCGGCGATCGCCAAGGGCGGGGCGGTGGCGCGCGCGAGCAGCGCCGAGGAGTTCGGCGCCCTGATCGACAGCGATACCCGGCGCTGGACCAGGCTGGTCCGCGATGCCGGTATCAGGGTCAAGTAGCGGGCCGGCGCCGGCCGCGCGGGGCCGCGCGCAGAGCTTGGTACCCGACGCGCACGCTCGGGACATGCGACTGAACCGCTCGACCGGGCCACGAGGCGCCGTTCGTCCCACGCGCTCTCCCACTTCAGCGAAAGCTGCTTCTTGCGCCCATACGCCTGCCATCTTCGCCACATCCGGAGAAAGCCATGAAACGAGAAGTCGTCGTGCCCTGGGAAATGCACC
>JADLDQ010000220.1 GCA_020846575.1 Burkholderiales bacterium | reverse complement strand
TTCGATTTTGCCGCGGCGCTGCGCGCCGCGACGGGTAACGAAGCGCTGCGCGCCGCGACGGGTAACGAAGCGCTGCGCGCTGCGACGGGTAACGAGGCGCTGCGCGCCGCGACGGGTAACGAAGCGCTGCGCGCCGGCCCGCAAGCGCCACCGGTCGCGCTGCTGCGCACCGCCGCCTCGCACCTCGCGCCGGCGGCGGGCGCCTCGGTGGCGGGCGTGGCGGTGCAGTACCGCGTGCCTGCCCAGGGCAGCCTCGACGGCAACAGCGTCGAGCTCGACGCCGAGCGCGCGCAGTTCGCCGACAACGCGATCCGCTACGAGGCGGCGCTGCGCTTTCTCAACCACCAGATCAAGTCCCTGCTTTCGGCAATCCAGGGCTAGGGGGTATCGCCATGTCGCTGTTTCGCATCTTCGACGTCTCGGGCTCGGGTGTGGCCGCGCAGAGCCAGCGCCTCAATGTGGTCGCGAGCAACCTTGCCAACGTGGACAGCGCCGCCGGGCCCGACGGCAAGCCCTACCGCGCGAGACACGTGGTGTTCGAGTCGGCGCCGCTCGCCGGCGCGCCGGGGGCGGCGCCCGCGACCGGCGTGCGCGTGACCGGCGTGGTCGAGGACGCCTCGCCCCTGCGTCGCGTCCACGACCCCGCGAGCCCGCTCGCGGACCGCGAGGGCTACGTCACCCTGCCGAACGTGAACCCGGTGGAGGAGATGGTCGACATGATCTCCGCCTCGCGCGCCTACCAGACCAACATCGAAATGATGAACACCGCCAAGGCGCTGCTGCTGAAAGCGCTGACGCTGGGCTCGTGAGGGACGCGCCATGACAGCGATCGCACCCGTCGCGCCGGCCGCCGCGAGCGCCACCCCGGCGGCGCAGCCTTCGCAGCAGTCGGCGACGCAGGACCGTTTCCTAACGCTGCGGGGGGCGCAACTGAAGAACCAGGATCCGCTCAACCCGATGGACAACGCCCAGGTCACCACCCAGATGGCCCAGATCAGCACCGTCAGCGGCATCGACCGGTTGAACTCGACGCTCCAGTCCCTGGCGGGGGACCTGAGCGCGACCCAGCCGCTGCAGGCCGCCGGGCTGGTGGGGCGGCAGGTGCTGGTGCCCGGTGCCACCATCGCGCTCGCCGGCGGCGGCGCCGCGGCCGGATTCAGCCTGCCGCAGGCCGTGGACAACCTCACCATCACGATCACCGACGCCTCCGGCATCGCCGTCAACACCGTGCGCCTGGGCGCGCAGAGCGCGGGCCTGCACACCTTCACCTGGGACGGGCTCAGCGACGCCGGCCTGAAGGCCGCCGAGGGCGGCTACGGCTTCAGTGTCGCCGCCACCGCCGCGGGCCGGGCGGTCGCGGCCAGGTCGCTTTCGCTCGCGCGCGTGGATGCGATCCGACCCGACGCGCAGGGTTTCACACTCGAACTCGCCGGCCGGGGAAGCGCCCGGCTCGCGGATGTCCAACAGATCTTCTAGGGGCGCACAGCATGAGCTTCCAGCAGGGACTTTCCGGCCTGAACGCGGCCGCGCAGAACCTCGACGTGATCGGCAACAACGTCGCCAACGCGAACACCGTGGGCTACAAGGGTTCGACCTCGCTGTTCGCCGACGTATACGCGAACGCGCTGCCCGGCGGCGGCGGCGTGAACATCGGCATCGGCACCACGCTCGCCGCGGTGGCGCAGGACTTCGGGCAGGGGAACATCAGCACCACCAACAACCCGATGGACATCGCGATCAACGGCTCGGGGTTCTACCGCATGAGCGACGGCGGTTCGATCAGCTACTCGCGCAACGGCCAGTTCCAGCTCGACAAGGACGGCTACATCGTCAACGTCAACGGGCAGCGGCTCACCGGTTACGCGGCCGATGCGACCGGCAGCATCTCGACGGCCACGCTGGGGGAACTGCAGCTCGGCACGGGCGACCTCGCGCCCCAGGCGAGCACCGCGGCGCAGGCCGTGGTCAACCTGGACAGCCGCTCGGCCAATCTCGTCCCGGCGCTGTTCGATCCGACCGACACGCGCACCTTCACATCGGCGACGTCGATGTCCACCTTCGACAGCCTGGGCAACGACCACGTGCTGTCGATGTATTTCGTGAAGACGGCGCCCAACGCCTGGTCGGTGTTCGGCACCCAGGACGGGGTGCAGATCGGCGCGGCGGCGCTGGGAACGCTGAACTTTCTGCCCAACGGCTCGCTCGACCTGGCCAGCACCACGCTGCCCTTCAACGTTTCGGCGCCGGTTTCCACCGGCGCGGCATCGCCGCTCGCCTACACGCTCGACCTGACGGGCAGCACGCAGTTCGGCAGCAGCTTCGGGGTGAACCGGATCAGCCAGGACGGCTTCGCCTCGGGCCGGCTCTCCGGGTACTCCACCGACGCGAGCGGGGTGATCGAGGGCCTGTATACCAACGGCCAGTCGCGCGCCCAGGGACAGATCGCGCTCGCCAACTTCCTCAACCCGAACGGGCTCCACCCGATGGGCGGCAACGGCTGGGTCGAAACGCCCGCCTCGGGGGCGCCGCTGGTGGGCACGCCCGGCAGCGGCAGCCTGGGGGTGCTCCAGTCGAGCGCGACCGAGGAATCCAACATCGACCTGACCGCCGAGCTGGTCAACATGATCACCGCGCAGCGCGTGTACCAGGCCAACGCCCAGACCATCAAGACGCAGGACTCGGTGCTGCAGACCCTGGTGAACATGCGCTGAAGCGGGCGCCGGCGCGCGCGCGCGACTGCGCGCACCCCCGGCATCGGCCAGATCCCGGAAAGCGTCAGAATCCATGGACAAGCTCATCTACACCGCGATGACGGGCGCCAAGCACGACCTGCTGCGCCAGGACGTGCTCGCCCACAATCTCGCCAACGCGAACACGCCCGGCTTTCGCGCCCAGACGGTGGCGTTCCGCTCGGTGCCGCTGCTGGACGCCTCGGGCACGCGCACCTTCGCGATCGAATCCACGCCGGGCGCGGATCTCTCGCCCGGCCCGATCCAATCCACCGGGCGGCCGCTCGACATCGCGGTCAACGGAGCGGGATGGATCGCGGTGGACACGCCCTCCGGCGGCGAGGCCTACACCCGCAACGGCAGCCTGCAGATCGGACCGGACGGGATGCTGCGCACCCATGCCGGACGGCTGGTGCTGTCCGAGGGCGGGCCGATCGGCGTGCCGCCGGACCACGCGATCGCTATCGGGCGCGACGGCACGGTCAGCGCGGTTCCCGAGACCGGTGCGCGGGCGCCGGTAGCGCTGGGACGCATCAAGCTGGTGAACCCGCCCCAGGCGAGCCTCGCGCGCGGCGACGACGGGTTGTTCAGGCTGCGCGCCGGCGGGGTCGCCGAGACCGACGAGCGGGTGGCGCTCGCGCCCGCTTGCATCGAGGGCAGCAACGTGAATCCGGTGGCGGCGATGGTGGCGATGATCGCCCTGGCGCGCCAGTTCGACATGCAGATGAAGCTGCTGCAGGACGCCGACGCCAACGCGCGCACGGCCGCGCAGCTGCTGAGCGTCAACGCCTAGAACGAGGACACGCCATGATCAGATCGCTGTGGATCGCCAAGACGGGCCTGGATGCCCAGCAGACGCAGATCGATGTCATCTCCAACAACCTCGCCAACGTCGCCACCAACGGCTTCAAGCGCTCGCGTTCCATCTTCGAGGACCTGCTCTATCAGACGATCCGCCAGCCGGGTTCGCAGTCCTCGCAGCAGACGCAGGTGCCCACCGGGCTGCAGCTGGGCACGGGCGTGCGGCCGGTGGCCACCACGCGCATCTTCACCCAGGGCAACCTGCAGCAGACCGGGAACGCGCTGGACATCGCCATCAACGGTCCGGGGTTCTTCCAGGTACAGATGCCCGACGGCGCCACCGCCTACACCCGCG
>JADLDQ010000219.1 GCA_020846575.1 Burkholderiales bacterium | reverse complement strand
CGCAGCAGCCGAAGAACGACCTCCTTCTTGCGGTTGGCGCTCCAGCGCTTGACCTCGGCGCCGGCGCCAGCCGGCGCCGCGCTGCTCTCGCCTCCAGTCGCGCTACGCGCTCCTTGCGGCGAGAGCCGCGCAACCCCGGACTTCTTGCCTGGTTTTCTCATCTTCTGCTCCTTGTTTCGGTATCACGGAATTACCCCAAATCCGTGTCCAAAACAACAGGAGCCGGCTCATCTGCTATTCACGACAGCCCAGAGAATACAGCTATCCCAATGAAAACTATACAACGGGCAGGGATCCGCACCCGCACCGCCCTCCACCGGGGAGTGCCGCGGGGAGTGCCACTGAGACGATACTGTCGGAAAGCCCGCCTACTCCGCCCGTGCCAGGTCGCGCCACCCGATAACTGCCGTGCGCGCGCGCTCGAAGCTCAGGTGGCCGCCGTATACCAGTGCGCGCCGGGCAGGCACGCCCATGTGGCGCTCCACCGTGTCCATGGCTCCAAGCCAGTCGGGCTGGAAGGTCTGACCGGCCTTGATTTCGACCAGCGTGTGCCCACCTTGCTGCTCGAGCACGAGGTCGACTTCGTTGCCGATGCTGTCGCGCCAGAAGTAGAGCGGCCTCGCGTCACCGCGTGCGGCGCGCCACTTGAGCGCTTCCGTGACCACCCAGGTCTCGAACAGGGCGCCACGCGCGAAGTGATGTTCGAGGTCACGCTCGTCCGAGATGCCGAGCAGCCACGCGCACAGCCCCGTGTCGAGAAAATATAGGCGCGGCGCCTTGACCAGGCGCCTGCCGAAGTTGCGGTGGTACGGCGCTATGCGCCGGACCACGAAGCTCGCCTCCAGGACGTTCATCCAGGCGGCGGCCGTCGGCTGCGTGATGCCGCAGTCGTTGGCAAGCGCGCTGAGATTGAGCAGCTGCCCGGTGCGCCCCGCGCACAGGCGCAGGAAGCGCTGGAAATTGCCAAGGTCCTGGACGGCGGTCAGCTGGCGCACGTCCCGTTCCACGTAGGTGCCGACGTAGTCCGCGTAATACGCCGGGGCCTCGATGTCCCGGGCAAATACCGCCGGATAGCCTCCCCTCCACAGCAAACCGTCCAGCCGCGCGGGCAGGCAGCCGGCGTGCGCGAGCTCCACGAGCCGCATCGGCAGCAGCTCCAGCAGCGTCGCGCGGCCGGCCAGGCTCTGCGTGATACCGGCGAGCAGGGAGAACTGCTGGGAGCCGGACAGTACGTAGCGGCCCATCGATCCGGCGGCATCCACCGCCGTCTGTAAGTACGAGAACAGGTCGGGAACGTGCTGCGCCTCGTCGATGACGAGCGGCGGCGTGTAGCGGGCGAGAAAGCCGCGCGGGTCCTCGCGCGCGAACTCGCGCACGTCGAGATCCTCCAGCGACACCATGCGCCAGCCGGGGAGCGTGTGTCTCAGCAGGGTCGTCTTGCCCGATTGTCGCGGCCCGGTGAGTGCGACCACCGGTGCGGAGCGCAGCGCTGCCGCCAGGCGGGCCTCGGCGGAACGCACGAAATAGTCGCGCATGACTTGCTATTTTAAAATTGCATTTTTAAATAGCAATACACCGGGTCTGCCGGCCCGGCACCCGGAACGCAGTCCCTCTACTGCAGCTGCCGTATCCGCTGGTCCACGAAGCTCGCCAGCTCCGGCGCGAGCTTGCCGGTGGCCTGCGCGCGGCGGAAGGACTCCAGCGCCTCCTGCTTGCGCGAAAGAGACATCTGCGAGATACCCAGCCCGACCCACCAGTTGCCCGACCCGGGGAAAATCGCCAGCGCCGCCCGGTAGGCCTCGACCGCCTCACGGTGGTTGCCCTGGCGCTGCTCCAGCGCGGCGCGAAAGGCGAGAAATTCCGGGTTGTTCCCGCCTGAATTCCCCTGCGCCTGCAGCATCGCGAGCGCTCCCGCCGCGTCGCCGCGCTGGATCAACAGGCGCGCGAGCGGCACCGAGAACCGGATGTTGGACGGATCGTGCGCGAGTCCGTCGCGAAGGATCTGCTCCACTTCGGCGCTGCGACGTGCTTCCAGCAGCAGCGACACCAGCGCCTGGCGCGCCGCCTCGTGTCCGGGGTCGAACCCGAGCGCGGCCCGCAGCGCTGCCATCGCCTCGGAGACGCGACCCTGCTTGACGAACGCGGCGCCGCGGCCGTACTCGATCTGCGCCTTCTCCTTGAGCGTGACGGTATCGCGATTCTCGATGGTGGGCGAGAGCGAGGCCTGGGGCTCCACCGGGCCGATCTGCGCTTCTTCTGCGTCATCCGGCTTCGGCGGCGCACTCATGGCACCCGTCGCAGGGGCGAGCGCGGGGGCTACCGGGGCCTGCGCGGCAGGCGCGCTGCGGCTCGCCGGGACGGTCGCCGCGCGCGCCCCCAGCCGCACCATGTCCAGTTCGGTGGCGAGCCGCAACCGGGTCGCCGCGGGTGCCGCATGGGCGCGGCCCACGGGTTCAGCTTTCGGCGCCGGCGGCGCCGAATGTGCGCGTACCGCGGCAGAAGGCGGCGGCGTGCTCGACGCTGCCCGCCGCGCGCTTGTGCTGAAGGCGAGTTCGGTGAACGCCGAGCGCGGCGTGAGCTGCCAGAACAGCCAGAACGCCCAGGCAAGCGCAACCACCATCACCGCCGCCAGCACGTGCCAGAACCATTCCGATCCCAGCCCCGTCGAGGGCACCGCCCGCATCCCGTGGAGCAGGCTATT
>JADLDQ010000218.1 GCA_020846575.1 Burkholderiales bacterium | reverse complement strand
GCCCAGACCCGAGATGATGTTTGTCGCGTGGCCGGTGGTCGAGGCCCGTGCGACATGGCGCACCGGACCGTACTCGGTCGCAGTGTAGTACTCGGTGATGATCACCATCAGCGCCGTGAGCACCAGGCCGATCACCGCCGCACCGTACAGGCGGCCGACGCCGATCGACTTCATGGCGCCACCGATCTCGACCTGCATCTGCGAGAGCACCGGCGCCATCATCCACTCGGTGATGAACCAGAAACCGGCGAGCGCGATCACCCCGGCGATGATGAGCCCGCGGTAGAGCGCGCTCATGATCTTCTTGCCCGGCTGCGCCTTGACGAACAGGCACCCGATCACCGACGCGATGATGGAAAACCCGCCCAGGACGAGCGGGTACACGACCGCGGCGGCGGAGCCCTTCAGCAGCAGCGCGCCCAGCAGCATGGTGGCGATGATGGTGACCGCGTAGGTCTCGAACAGGTCGGCGGCCATGCCGGCGCAATCGCCCACGTTGTCGCCCACGTTGTCGGCGATCACCGCCGGGTTGCGAGGGTCGTCCTCGGGAATTCCCGCCTCGACCTTGCCGACCAGGTCCGCTCCCACGTCCGCGCCCTTGGTGAAGATGCCGCCTCCCAACCGCGCGAAGATCGAGATCAGCGACCCGCCGAAACCCAGTCCGACCAGCGGCTTGATGATGTCGAGTTCGCTCGCGCCGGCGCCGAGCGTCATGCGGGCGACCGCGTAGAAGCCGGCCACGCCGAGCAGTCCCAGGCCGACGACCAGCATCCCGGTGATCGCCCCGCCCCGAAACGCGACGGTGAGCGCCTCGTTGAGGCCGGTGCGCGCCGCCTCGGCGGTGCGCACGTTGGAGCGCACCGAGACGTTCATGCCGATGTAGCCGGTCGCGCCCGAGAGAATCGCGCCCACCGCGAACCCGAGCGCGGTCATCCAGTTCAGGGCGAAGCCGATCACCAGGAACAGGATCACGCCGACGATCGAGATGGTGGTGTACTGGCGGTTGAGGTAGGCCATGGCGCCGGTCTGCACCGCGGCGGCGATTTCCTGCATGCGCTCGTTGCCCGCGGGCTGGCGCATGATCCAGCTCACCGAATACGCGCCGAACAGGATGGCGAAGACCGCGCAGCCGAGCGCTAACCAGAGTGCATTGGACATTTTTCCTCCACTGAAACGGACCGCCGGGGCAGGATCGCGCCTTGCGCCGGAAATTGAGTGTCTTTCAATACGAGGGACACGGCCCCTCGCGCTCCCTTGGATCACCAGGGCGCCTGACAGAAGCCCTGCCGGACGCTCTCAGAGTTCGTGACGAATTCGAGCGGCCCTCGCCCCTCGCACTGCCTCGTTCCCGGGCGGCTCGCGGCCGCATCGAGCGGCGCCCCCGGGACTGCTCGGGGACGGCAGCTGCGCCGGGTGCTTCACCGGGAAATATCTCGCAGCGCACGCCGCTGCCTGCACTGCGCAGCGGCACCCCCCGAAAGGCCCCCGAAAGGCGGCCGATTATAACGGCGCACGGGTGGTTTTCGCCAAGACGATCAAGGAATGTGAACGAATGTGCGACGGCGGTCCAGGCGCGGCGGGTGCGCGCAGCGCGCGGTTCCCCCACGGCGCACCGCTGCGCCGCTCAGGCAAGCGCGGCAAATACCAGCCGGCGGATCTCCTCGACCGCGCCGGTGCCGGGCACGCGCCGGTACTTCGGCGCGCGAACGCCGGCGGCGCCGGCCGCGTCCCGGGAAGCCCATTGCGCGTAGAAGTCGACCAGCGGGCGCGTCTGGCTGCGATAGACTTCGAGGCGCCTGCGCACCGTCTCCTCCCGGTCGTCGTCGCGCTGCACCAGCGCCTCGCCGCTCGCGTCGTCCTTTCCTTCCACCCTGGGCGGGTTGAATTTCACGTGGTAGGTCCGCCCGGAGGCGGGGTGCACGCGGCGCCCGCTCATGCGCAGCACGATCTCCTCCTCGGGAACGTCGATCTCCAGAACGAAATCGATCGCGACGCCTGAATCGCGCATGGCCTGCGCCTGCGGAATGGTGCGCGGAAAACCGTCGAACAGGTAGCCCTTGCCGCAGTCGGGTTCCTTCAAGCGCTCCTTCACCAGGCCGATGATGATCTCGTCCGAGACGAGCTGGCCGGCATCCATCACCTGCTTCGCGGCCAGACCGAGGGGCGATCCGGCCTTGACGGCCGCGCGCAGCATGTCGCCGGTCGAGATCTGCGGGATACCGAAACGCTCCTTGATGAAGCCCGCCTGCGTTCCCTTGCCCGCGCCGGGGGGGCCCAGAAGTATCAGTCGCATGCTGTTCTCGAGCGATGAGAAGGATGATCGAGCGGCCGGTCGAGCGCCGCGGGATGCGATTCGCGGCCGCGCTTTGCTCGCGGACCAGACATGGTGCGCGATTCTACACCGGGGTCGGTCATGGCAGCGCCGCCGCCGCGGGGCAGCGCGCTCAGTCCCGCGCGGCAGCCAGTCGCCGCACGCACTCGAGGTCTTCCGCGGTGTCCACGCCCGGGGACGGTTCGCCTTCGGTGACGAGCACCGCGATGCGCAGGCCGTGCGCCAGGGCGCGCAATTGCTCGAGCGCCTCGAAGCGCTCGATCGCCACCGGCGCCAGCGCGGCGTAGGCCGCGAGCGTGCGCACTCGATAGGCGTAGATGCCCGTGTGCCGGAAGCACGGCAGTCCCGCGGGTAACGCCGCGGGCGGGCCGGCCGAGAACGCATCGCGCGCGTAAGGAACCGGCGCGCGGCTGAAGTAGCAGGCGCGCCCCGCCGCGTCGAGCACCACCTTCACCACGTTGGGATTGAACATCTCCCGGGTGCCGCGGATCGGGCTGCACGCCGTGGCCATGGCGGCGGCCGTGTCGCGTTCCAGCAGTTCGGCGACCGCGCGGATCAGCGAGGGCTCGATCAGCGGTTCGTCGCCCTGCACGTTGACGATCAGCGAGTGCTCCGCAAGGCCCGCCAGGCGCGCCGCCTCGGCCACCCGCTCGGTACCGGAGGCGTGATCCTCCCGCGTCATGATCGCCTCGAAGCCGTGCGCGGCGACCGCCCGCGCGACCTGCGCGTGATCCGTCGCCACGAGAACACGGGCTGCGCCGCTCGCGCGGGCGCGTTCGGCGACCCGGACCACCATCGGCCTGCCGCCGATGTCCGCCAGCATCTTGCCGGGCAGCCGGGTGGAGGCGAGGCGCGCCGGAATGACGGCGACGAAGACGCTCACGCCATCACCCGGGAAAGCCGCCGGTTCAGCCGACCTCCTCCTCGGCCGCCAGCCGTCGCGCCTCGTCCTCGAGCATCACCGGGATGCCGTCGTGCATGGGGAACGCGAGGCGATCGGGCTTGCACACCAGTTCCATCCGGCTCTTGAGATGCACGAGCGGGCCCTTGCAGATGGGACAGACGAGAATGTCGAGCAGCCTGGAATCCATCGCTGGGCGCCTGCAGAAACCCTCGTGAAGGGGCGCGGCGGTCTCATCGGACCTGCCGCAGCCGCGACGCGACCTTCTCGAAGAACGCCGCGTCGAGGCGCGCCTCGACGCGCAGCGCGTACAGGCCAGCGCACCCGAAGCGCGCGCATTTTACCGCATCCTTCTCGGTCATCACCACGGCGTCGCAATCGCGGAATGCGAGGTCGGCGGCCCGGTAGGCGTGGTGGTCCGGAAACGCATGGGGTTCGGCGCGCAGCCCCAGGCGCTCCAGGGTATCGAAGAACCGTCGCGGGTTCCCGATGCCCGCCACCGCATGCAGCCTCAGACCGCAGAGCGAAGCCGGATCCAGGATGTCGGCCGGCCGATCGAGCCGGTAGATGCCGGCCGGTTCAAGCGTCATGCGGAACACCTCGGCGCCGCCCGCCACGCCGTGCGCCGCGGGAGACGCCGGCGCCGGGCCTTCGGGCGCGTTGAGCACGCGGCAATCGACCGGACGCCCGGCCGGCTCCCGCAGCGGACCTGCCGGCAGCAGCAGGCCGTTCCCTGCGCCGCGCTCGTCCTCGACCGCGATCTCCAGGTCGCGCGCCAGACGGTAATGCTGCAGCCCGTCGTCGCAGATGACGAGGTCGCACTCGGGATGCGCGGCAAGCAGCGCGCGGGCCGCCGCCGCGCGATCGCGCCCGACGTACACCGGCGAGCCGGCGCGCAGGGCGAGCAGCACCGGCTCGTCGCCCGCCACCGCCGGGTCGCTCGCGTCGTTCACGGCCGCCACGCCTCGCCCCCGGCCTCCATGCCCCCGGGACACGATGCCCGGGCGCATTCCCTCACCCTTGAGCCGCTCGGTGAGCGCCAGAACGAGGGGCGTCTTCCCGGTGCCACCGACCAGTACGTTGCCGACCACGATCACCGGCACCTCGACGCGCACGCTCGGCAGCGCGCCCCGGCGGTAGAGCTCGCGGCGCACGCCGGCGAGGGCCCCGTAGATCAGGCTCAAAGGGTACAGCGCGAGCGCGGCCGGGCCGCGCCTGCGCCAGAAACCGGGAAAGTTACCCACCGATTCAGACCTCGGAGAAGCCGCCTGCGGGGTCTGCGCGCTGCGCGCGGCGCGCACCCCGTCGTCCGGGCGCGGGCGCCTCGGGGCCGGAACCCCTGTCGGGCCGGAACCCCTGTCTCGCCGCGGCCCGCTACCGCGCCGACTGCTCCACCGCGAAGGCGATCTGCCCGTACCCCGCGTGGCGGGCAGCATCCATCACCTGTACCACCGCCTGGTGCGTCACGCCCGCATCGGCGTTGATGACCACCACCGGATTGCTCATGCCCGAACCCGCGCGCCTGAGTTCCTGGCTGAAAGAGGCGACGTCCTTGTACGCGACCGGCCGGCGGTTGATCTGGTAGAGCCCGCCTGCTCCCATCACCACGCTGATCTCGTTCGCGCGCTCCGGCGGCTTCTCCGCGTCGGCGCTCGGAAGGTTGATCTGGAGTTCGGCGAAGCGCGAATAGGTCGTGGTGAGCATCAGGAAGATGATGATCACCAGCAGCACGTCGATCATCGGAATCAGGTTGATTTCCGGCTCTTCCCCGCGGCTGCTGCGGAAGTTCATCGCCGCTCCGCCGCGGGCGGTGACTGCTGGTCGGTACGCTCGCCGTGCAGCACGTCGACCAGACGCGCGGCCTGCTGCTCCATGTGCACCACCAGGTGGTCCACGCTCGCCCTGAAGTGCCGGAAGAAGATCACCGAGGGAATGGCGATGATCAGCCCTAAACCCGTGTTGTACAGCGCGACGGAAATGCCGTGCGCGAGCTGCTGCGGGTTGGAGCCGGTCGGCCCCTGGGAGCCGAAAATCTCGATCATGCCGACCACGGTTCCGAACAGCCCCATGAGCGGCGAGATGCTCGCGATGGTCCCCAGAGTGGTCAGGAACCTTTCCAGGTCGTGACTCACCGCGCGACCGGCCTCCTCGATCGCCTCCTTCATCACCTCGCGCGGGCTCTTCACGTTGCGCAGCCCCGCTGCGAGCACCCGCCCCAGCGGCGAGTCGGCTCTCAGGCGCTCGAGCATTTCCTCGGTGACGCCCTGCTTGCGGTAAGCGGCCAGGACCCTGTCGAGCAGCCCGGGCGGCACGATGCGATTGCGGCGAAGGGAGACGAGCCTTTCGATGATGAGCGCCACTGCGATGACCGAAGCGAGCAGCAGAAACCAGATCGGCCAGCCTGCGGCCTGGATAATTGCGTACAACGCGCGCGCTCCTCAGTCTTGCGAGTCAGGGCGGCGACACTTTAGCGTGCGCGAATTCATTCGGCAATCGAGCAGCGCGCTGCCCCGCGCTCCCGCTGCGACGGAACCCTCGCTCGCAGCGCTGCATCGCGGTCCCGTCCGCAAGCCGCGCGCGGGACCTGCTCGTGCCTTGTCCCGTCCACGCGCCTCGCAGTGCCCGCACGCCGTGTTCGCGCAGTCGTCGAAGTTGTCCACATGCGTCTTGGATCCACCCGTACAGAGCGCTCGATCGGGCGCGCCGAACGGGTTCGGAACGAGGATCTTCCCGCCGCCATGGTCTCCCGCGCCTGCTGGAATACACCAGCCAATCAGCGGCTTGCCAACTTGGTCCGGGTGAATCCATTGCGAGAGGCACCGGCTCCGGCAGCCAGGGACCGCGTGTGGAAGGGCTAGAATCCGGTGATGCTCGAAAACTCCCTGCCGGGACGATCGATCGCGGCGCCAGAGACCACGCCCGCGCCCGCCGACATTCTCAGCGTCTCCCAGTTCAATCGCAGCGTGCGGGACCTGATCGAGCACCGCTACCCGCTGCTGTGGATCCGCGGCGAAGTATCCGCGTGCGTGGTTGCACGCTCCGGACACGCGTACTTCGTGCTCAAGGATGCGCAGGCGCAGCTGCGCTGCGTGATGTTCCGCAACCGCGGGCAGGCGCTCGACTGGACTCCGCGCGACGGCGCGCTGGTGGAGGCGCAGGGTCTGCCGACGCTCTACGAGGCGCGCGGAGACTTCCAGCTGGTCGTGGAGCGCATGCGCGCCTCGGGTCCCGGCGCGCTGTACGAGGCGTTTCTCAGGCTGAAGGCCCGGCTCGAACAGGAGGGCCTGTTCAGCGAGGCTGTCAAGCGCGCACTGCCCTACCTGCCGCGCCGCATCGGCGTGATCACCTCGCCGCAGGCGGCCGCGCTCTCGGACGTGCTCGCCGCCATCCGCCGCCGCAATGCCGCGATCCCGGTAATCGTCTACCCGGTCCCGGTGCAGGGCACCGAGGCCGCGAGCGCGATCGCCGCGGCGCTCGCCAGCGCCGGCGCGCGGCGCGAGTGCGACGTGCTGATCCTGTGCCGCGGCGGAGGGAGCATCGAGGATCTGTGGGCATTCAACGAGGAGCGGGTCGCGCGGGCAATACGCGCCTGCGCGATCCCGGTCGTGTGCGGCGTGGGCCACGAAACAGACTTCACCATCGCCGATTTCGCCGCGGACCGGCGCGCCGCGACGCCGACGGCGGCCGCCGAGATGGTGAGCCCGGCGAGGATCGAGCTGCTCGAAGCGCTCTCGGGGTTGGCGCGCCGGCTGCAGCGCAGCACGCGGCGCGAGCAGCAGATCCGCGCCCAGAACCTCGATCACCTCACGAGGCGGCTCGCGCATCCCGGCAGGCGGCTCGCGGACCTCCAGCATGCGTTCGGGGATCGGGCGGCGCAGCTCGCACGCGCGACCGCGCGGCGATTCCAGGAACGCGCGTGGCGGATCGCGAACCTCGCCGAACGCATGCGCTCGGCGGTCCCGCGCACGTGCGAACTCCAGGCGCTCGCTGCGGACCGGTTCGAGCGGCTCACGGCTTGCCTGCGGGCCGCGCTCGAGCACCGCGAACTGCGGCTCGCATCCCTCGCGGCGAACCTCGATCACCTCGCACCGGCCCGTGTTCTCTCCAGGGGCTACAGTCTGGTGCGCGACGAGAGCGGCGCCGTCGTCACCGATGGGGCGACGCTGCGGCCGGGCCAGCGACTCGAAGCGCAGTTCGCACGCGGCGGAGCCGAACTGCGCGTGGAGCGGGGCCGGTAACGCTCGGTGCGGCCTGCGCACACAGGGCCGGGAAATGCCGGCAAGAGCGCGAATCTCGTCGTGCATCGCACGTCCCGAGGCTCGACCGCGATACCGGGGAAGATCCGCGTTGCGGCCGCAGGGCAACTTTCCTAGAATCCCCAGTCCGCCAACCGACCAGGAGTCGACCGATGGAGCACAAACTGCCCCCGCTTCCGTACGCGATGGACGCCCTGCAGCCGCACATCTCGAAGGAAACGCTCGAGTTTCATTACGGCAAGCACCATCAGGCCTACGTCACCAATCTGAACAACCTGATCAAGGGCACCGAGTTCGAGAACGCGTCGCTGGAGGACATCGTGCGCAAGTCTTCCGGCGGCATCTTCAACAACGCCGCCCAGATCTGGAACCACACCTTCTACTGGAATTCACTGTCGCCCAAGGGCGGCGCAGACCCGTCGGGCGCGCTCGCGGACGCCATGAACAGGAAGTGGGGGTCGGCCGACGCATTCAGAGACGCTTTTGCCAAGTCAGCGGTGGGTAATTTCGGATCGGGCTGGACCTGGCTGGTCCGCAAATCCGACGGATCGCTCGACATCGTCAACACCGGCAACGCGGCAACGCCTCTCACCGGCAGCGACAAGCCGCTCCTGACCTGCGACGTGTGGGAGCACGCCTACTACATCGACTTCAGGAACCGGCGGCCGGATTACGTCGGCGCCTTCTGGAAGCTGGCCAACTGGAGTTTCGCTTCCGCCAACTTTTCCGGCTGAGTCAAGAGGAACGAGGGGCTGCTCGCCCCTCGCGCTCCCCCGACTCAAGGGAAAGCTGCGCTTTCTCTCGGGAAGGCGCCCGGGCCGTCGAGCCAGGCGCGCCGGAGGATCCGCTCAGCGCGCCGGCGGGGCCTTGTCGAGTCCGCCCAG
>JADLDQ010000473.1 GCA_020846575.1 Burkholderiales bacterium | reverse complement strand
GGAGGTGCAGCTCGACAAGATCGCCGTGGCCCTGGGCAAGGACCCGGCCGACCTGCGCCTCATGCAGGTCGCGGCCCCGGGGTCGCTGACGGCGAACTACCTGAAGATCGGGACGATCGGCCTGCGTCAGTGCATCGAGAAGGTCGTCGAGGGCAGCGGCTGGCGGGCCCGGCGCGGCAAGCTCGGCCGCGGGCGCGGCCTGGGGCTGGCCTGCTCCAGCTACCTGTGCGGGGCCGGCCTGCCGATCTACTGGAACGACATGCCCCACTCGGGGGTCCAGCTCAAGGTCGACCGCATGGGCACGGTGGTGGCCTTCTGCGGGGCGACCGAGATCGGCCAGGGCTCGGACGACGTGCTGGCGAACCTCGTCGGCGAGGTCCTCGGGATCGACCCCCGCGACGTGCAGGTCGTCACCGGCCGGACCGACCTGACGCCGATCGACCTCGGCAGCTACTCGAGCCGCGTGACCCTCATGATGGGCAACGCCGCGATCCAGGCCGCCGAGCGCCTCCGCCAGCAGCTCGCCGAGGCCGTGAGCCGCAAGCTCGAGGTCCCCGCCGGGCGGCTCGTGTTCGCCGAGCGGCGCGTGTTCGACGCCGAGGACCCGGCCAGGGGCGTGAGCTTCGACGAGGCCCTGTGGCTGGGCGAGAGCCTGCACGGGACGCTGGGGACGACGGGCAGCTACCGCCCGCCGGCGTCGCCGGCGCAGTTCAAGGGCGGCGGCGTCGGGCCGTCGCCGGCGTACTCGTACAGCGCGGCGGTCGTCGAGGTCGAGGTCGACCCCGAGACGGGCTGGCTCCACGTGCCGAAGGTGTGGATCGCCCACGACATCGGCCGGGCGCTCAACCCGACGCTGGTCCGCGGCCAGGTCGAGGGCTCGGTCTACATGGGCCTCGGCGAGGCCCTCATGGAGGAGAGCGCCTTCCGCCGCCTCCCGGCGCGGCTCTCCCGCGCGGCGGTCCACAAGTTCCCGAGCATGCTCGAGTACAAGAGCCCGACCTCGCTCGACATGCCCGAGGTGGTCACGTACCTCGTCGAGGACCCCGACCCGCAGGGGCCGTTCGGGGCCAAGGAGGTCGGCCAGGGGCCGCTCCTGCCGATCATGCCGGCCGTGGCCAACGCCGTCTTCGACGCCGTCGGGGTGCGCGTCGACGAGTGCCCGATCACGCCCGAGAAGGTCCTCCGGGCCCTCGACGACAAGGCCAAGGGCGGCCCGGGGCGCGTCGGCCCCGAGGCCTTCCCGGCGATCACCTGGCCCGAGGCCCTCAAGGTCCTCCCCCCGTGGGAGG
>JADLDQ010000217.1 GCA_020846575.1 Burkholderiales bacterium | reverse complement strand
TGCTGAAACAGGGCGTGGGTGCCGATCGCCACCTGTGCCGCGCCCGCGGCGATGTCGCGCAGCGCCGCGGCGCGCTCCGCCTTCGCCTGACTGCCCGAGAGCCAGGCGATGGTCACGCCGAGCGGCGCGAGCCATTCGGTGAACTTGCGCAGGTGCTGCTCGGCGAGGATCTCGGTGGGCGCCATCACCGCGGGCGGGAATCCGCTGTGCGCCGCGCGCAGCGCCGCGAGCGCCGAGACGATGGTCTTGCCGCTGCCGACGTCGCCCTGGAGCAGGCGGTGCATGGGGTGCGGCTGCGCGAGGTCCGCCCCGATCTCGCGCCAGGCGCGCTCCTGGGCCCCGGTGAGGCGGAAGGGCAGCGCGGCCAGGAGCGAGCCTTCGAGCGCTCCCGGACCGCGCAGCGGGGCGGCGGCCCTCGCCCTGCGCTCGCGGTAGTGCCTGCGCATCGACAGCTGCTGCGCGAGCAGCTCGTCGAACTTCATCCGCCGCCACGCCGGGTGGCTGCGATCGGCGAGCGCGACCACGTCCGCCTCCGGGTCGAGGTGGTGCAGGGCGAGCACCGCCTCGCGGAAAGCCGGGAGCCGCAGCGATTCGAGCGGCGGCTGCGGCAGCGTATCCTCCAGCGCGGCGCGCGCCAGCGCCTGCTCGATCAGCTGGCGCACCACCGCCTGCGACAGACCCGCGGTCACCGGGTATACCGGCGTGAGCGCGCGCGGCAGCGGAACCTCGCCGCGCAGCACCCGGTAGCGCGGGTGGATCATCTCGCCGCCGAAGAACCCCGGGCGGATCTCGCCGAAGGCGCGCACGCGCAGCCCCTGCGACAGGGCCGCCTGGAGCGCCTTGTGCTGGCTGCCGTAGAAGTTGAGGAAGCGCAGCACCGCCTCGCCGCTCGCGTCGGCAACGCGCGCGATGAGGTGCCGGCGCGGGCGCAAGGCGATCTCCACCGAGACCAGCCGTCCCTCGATCTGCACCGGCACTCCAGTGGCCGCCGCGGCGATCGGCGTGACGCGCGTCTCGTCCTCGTAGCGCAGCGGCAGGTGCAGCACCCGGTCGAGATCCCGCCGGATGCCGAGCCGGGCGAGCTTCGCGGCAAGCGCGTCGCCCGCGGCGGCGGCGCGTCCCGAGCGCGGCTTCTCCGCAGGCGCCGCCGAGGGCGCCGAGACCCGCTTGCGGGCGCTTCGGGGGGCAGGACACATCGCGTCCGGGCGTGGCAACCGTTCTAGAATGGCGCATCGAATTTAGCCCACCGCAGGCGGCGGCGCCCGCCCGCGTTCGCTCTGCGCCCTTGTCCTTCACCGTCATCCAGAACCTGGAAAAGCTGATCGGCACCCCGCGCGATGGCGCGCTGCTGCGCTATTGCCTCGGCAGCGAACACCTGAAAGCCGGGGAACCCGAGCGGGCGGCCGAACGGCTGCGCGAGGCCCTGGAACGCGACCGTTCCTACTCGGCGGCCTGGAAGCTGCTCGGGCGCGCGCTCACCGACTGCGGCCGTCCCGGCGATGCCCTGCAGGCGTACCGCGAGGGCATCGAGGCGGCGCAGGCCCGCGGCGATATCCAGGCCGCCAGGGAGATGAAGGTATTCGCGCGCCGGTTGGACAAGGCGCTTCCGGGATCGGCGCACGGGGGCGGGCGCTAGCCCGTGGCAACCGTCGCCGCCATCCGACGGCGCCTGTTCGGCGCGCCGCTGGACCCGATGAATCCGCGCACCCGCCAGCACATCGCGCTGGCGGCGTTCTTCGCCTGGGTCGGGCTGGGCGCGGACGGCATCTCTGCCTCCTGCTACGGGCCCGAGGAGGCCTTCCGCGCCCTGGGCGAGCACGCGCACCTGGGGCTGTACCTTGCCCTGGCGACCGCGGTCACGGTGTTCGTGATCGCGCTCGCCTACAACCAGGTGATCGAACTGTTCCCCACCGGCGGCGGAGGCTACCGCGTGGCCACGCGGCTGATCGGTCCCCATGCGGGGCTGGCGGCCGGGGCGGCGCTCGTCGTCGACTACGTGCTCACCGTCGCGATTTCGGTGGCGAGCGGCGTGGATGCGCTGTTCTCGCTGCTGCCGGTAGGCCTTCAGAACTACAAGGTCCCTGTCGGGATGACCATCATCGCGGCGCTCACCGGGCTCAATCTGCGCGGGATGAAGGAGAGCATCAAGGTGCTGCTGCCGGTGTTCCTCGGCTTCATCGTCACCCACCTGGCGCTGATCGTGTACGGCGTCGCGGCGCACGCGGGCGAATTCTCCACGCTCATCCCGGCGACGGTCTCGGAGACGGTCTCGCTCTCCGGCCAGATCGGCTGGACCGGCGCCGCCGCGATGCTGCTGCTCGCCTACTCTCAGGGCGGCGGCACCTACACCGGGCTGGAGGCGGTCTCCAACAACGTCAACGTGCTCGCCGAGCCGCGGGTGCATACCGGCAAGATGACCATGCTCTACATGGCCGTGTCGCTCGCGCTCACCGCCGGGGGGATCATCCTGCTGTACCTGCTGTGGGACGCGCGCCCCGAGGAAGGCAGGACGCTCAACGCCGTGGTGTTCGGCGCCATCATCGAGAGCTTCGGCTGGGAGAGCCGCTGGACGGTGGACGGCGCCATCCTGCTGGTGCTGGCGCTGGAGGCGGGGCTGCTGTTCGTCGCGGCCAACACCGGGTTCCTCGGCGGGCCCGCGGTGCTCTCCAACATGGCGGCCGATTCCTGGGTCCCGCACAAGTTCCGCTACCTTTCCACCCGGCTGGTGACGGAGAACGGCATCCTGCTGATGGGCGTGGCCGCGCTCGCGGTGCTGCTGCTGACGCGGGGCGACGTGAGTGTGCTGGTGGTGCTGTACAGCGTGTCGGTGTTCCTCACCTTCGCCGTCTCGCTGTATGGCCTGTGCACCTACTGGTGGCGCCATCGCAGCCAGCCGATCTGGATGCGGCGCTTTCTCCTTTCGGGGACCGGCTTTGCGATCTGCGCCGGCATCTTCGCGATGCTGATCACCCAGCGCTTCTTCGACGGCGGCTTGCTCGCCCTGCTCATCATCGCCGCCATCGTCGCGCTGTGCGTGTCGGTGCGGCGCCACTACGACTGGACCCGCACCCAGATCCGCAACATCGACGAGACCTTCTCGGGCCTGCCCTTCGGCAGTATCACCCGGCCGCCGGCGCTCGAATCCGACGCGCCGACCGCGGTATTCCTGGTCGGCTCCAGCCGTGGCGGCGGGATGCACGCCCTCTTGTGGGTGAACCGCATGTTTCCCGGTCACTTCCGCAATTTCGTGTTCGTCAACGCCCGCACCGTGGATTCGCGCAGCTACGGCGGCAGCGACGAGCTGGAGGCACTCAAGACCGAGGCCAACTCGGCGCTGTCGTACTTCGTGAACTTCTGCCACAGCAAGGGCTGGGCGGCGAAGTCCTACCTGTCCTTCGGCACCGATCCGATCGACGAATTCACCGGACTCGCCGAGCGCGTCTGCGCCGAGTTTCCCAATTCCATCTTCTTCGCCTCCAAACTCGTGTTCCGCCACGACAACTGGTTCGTGCAACTGCTGCACAACCAGGCGGCCCTGGTGCTGCAGCGCCAGTTTCACCTGCGCGGCCTGCAGATGGTCATCCTGCCGATGAAGATCGCGGTCTAGCCCTGCCGCGCGCTCCCGGCGCCCGCCCTGCCGGCGGCCACGTTCCGGGATGGCGGCATCGCCTGCCGCAGGTCCCGACTCGGAACGCCGGCAGGCCCTCGCCCTGCGCCCGTGTCCCCTCCCGGTGCTAAGATGCCGGCGCCGTTCCCGCGCGCGGCATGCCGTCACCCGAACGCCCTTACCCGTGACGAACGAAGACCCCTCCCGCCAGCGCTACCTCGAATCCCTGATCGGCAACCTGACCGGTTGGGACAACCCGCGCGAGCGCCTCGAACAGGCCTTCGCCCAGGACAAGTTCCTGCTCTTCCAGCAGCGCATCCGGCCGCTCTCGGCGGAGTTCACCTCCCGCACCTTCGTCGAGGTCCTGGTGCGGTTCGAGGACGAGGAGCGGCACCTCACACCGCCGGGCGAGTTCCTGCCGGTGGTCGAGTATTTCGGCAGGCTGCCGGAACTGGATCGCTGGGTCATGCGCTCGGTGATCGAGTGGTTCGCCGGACACGGCGCCGGGCGCCCGATGCGCTTCAGCGTCAACGCGGACGCACTGACGCTCGCGGATCCGCAGCTGCCCGACTACCTCGCCGAGCAGCTCGAGCGCAACGGCGCCGGTGCGGACATCCTGTGCTTCGAGATCCCCGAGGGCGAACTGCTCGCCCGCGCCGAGGTGCTGCTGCCGATCACCCGCACCCTGCAGCAGATGGGCTGCCGTATCGCCATCGGTTCGGTCGGCCGGCAGTCGGTGTCTTTCAAGGCCATCCAGGCGGTGTCGGCGAACTTCCTCAAGATCGACGGCGCCCTGGTCCGCGAGATAGGCCGAGACAAGGCGACGCAGGGCAAGGTCAAGGCGCTCAACCGCGTGTGCCAGCTCGCGGGTATCGAGACCATCGCCGAGTTCGTCGAGGATCAGGCGACGCTGAACCTGCTGGCGGACATGGGCGTCAACTACGCGCAGGGTTATGGCCTGTCGCGTCCCGCCCCGCTCGCCGAACTCGCCCCCTGAGCGGCGGCCGCCGCGGGCCGCGGCTCAGGGCTCGCCGCAGAACAGCGCCGCGGCCTCATCGATGGCCTCGTAGATCTGGTCCAGGTCGCGCGCGCTGATGCAGTACGGCGGCAGCACGTAGACGGTGTTGCCCAGGGGCCGCAGCAGCAGCCCGCGTCCCGCGAAGAACCCGGCCAGGCGCGGCCCGATGCCGGCAAGGTAGCCGGGGTCGGGCACGGCCAGGTCGAGCGCCGCGATGGTGCCGGTGGCGCGCACCCCGGAGAAGCGCGCGTCGCCGCGCAAGGACTCCAGCCGCCGCGCGTGGTGGGCCGCGATGGCCTGGATGCGCTCGCGCACCGGCTCGTGCTCCCAGACCTCCAGGTTGGCCACGGCCGCCGCGCAGGCGATCGGGTTGGCGGTGTAGGAGCTGGAATGAAAAAACGTCTTGCCGCGATCGCGCGAGCGGTGCGCCGCGAAGATCTCCGCGCGTGCGAGCGTCGCCGCGAGCGGCAGCAGGCCCCCGGTGATGCCCTTGGCGAGGCAGGCGATGTCCGGGGCGATGCCCGCCTGCTCGCAGGCGAACAGCGTCCCGGTGCGCCCCCAGCCGGTCATCACCTCGTCGGCGACGAACAGCACGCCGTACGCCTCGCACACCCGCTTCATCTCGCGCAGCACCTGCGGTGCGTACATGCGCATGCCGCCGGCGCCCAGCACCAGGGGCTCGACGATGAAGGCCGCCACCTCGCCCGCGCGGCACTGCGCCTCCAGCGCGTCGAGCGTGCGCTGCGCGGCGCCTTCGCCGGGAAACGGCACGCGGCCCACTTCGAACAGCAGCGGCGCGTAGGGCGCGTTGAACACGCCGCGCGCGCCGAGCGACATCCCGCCCACGGTGTCGCCGTGGTAGCCGTGCTCCAGCGCGAGGATGCGGTGCCGGGGACGCCCGGTGTGCAGGAAGTAGCCGAGCGCCATCTTGAGCGCCACTTCGACGGCGGTGGAGCCGCTGTCGGAGAGAAAGACGTATTCGAGACCTCGCGGCGCCACCGCCGCCAGACGCCGCGCCAGCGTTTCGGCGGGCTCGTGGGTGTGGCCGGCGAAGATCACCTGGTCCAGGCGTCCCGCCTGCTCGCGCGCGGCGGCGACGATGCGCGGGTGGCAGTGCCCGTGCGTGACCACCCACCAGGAAGCGATGGCGTCGACGATGCGCCGGCCCTCGGGCGTGTAGAGGCAGGCGCCCTCGGCGCGCGCGACCGGCGTCATCACCGGGTCGAGGCCGTGCTGGGTGAAGGGATGCCACAGGGGCATGCCCGGCCCGCCCTCAGCCGCCGAAGTCCGCGCGGCGGAACGAGCGCTCGAACGCCGCCGCGAGGCTGGCGCGATCCAGCGGCGCAAGCGGCGGCAGGCAGCCCAGGCGGCGGACCGCGCCCAGCCGCTCGATGGCGTGCTCGACCCCGGGGTTCGATTCCCCGATGAAGGCAATGCCCTGCACCGGTATCGAGCGGCGCCGCAAGGCCTCGAGCGAGAGCAGCGAATGGTTGATGGTCCCCAGGCCGGTGCGGGCGCACAGGATCACCGGCAGCCCCCAGCCGGCGAGCAGGTCGATGAAGAGCCTCTCGCTCGTGAGGGGCACCATGAGGCCGCCCGCCAGCTCCACCACCAGCGGGGCGACATCCGCGGGCGGCGCGAGCCTCGCCGCGTCGATCTCGACGCCTTCGGCGCGCGCCGCGATGTGCGGGGAGGCCGGCATGCGCAACCGGTACGCGCAGGGCAGGAAATGCCGCTGCGGCAGTCGCGTCAGGCGCCGCACCGTCTCCGTGTCGGTCTCGCCGTCGAGACCGGCCTGCACCGGCTTGAAGTAGGCGGCGTTCAGCAGCCGCGCGAGGCCCGCCGCGAACACCGTCTTGCCCACGCCGGTGTCGGTGCCCGCCACCACGAAGCGCCCCGCGGTCACGCCAGTTCCCCGAGCGAGCGCTCGAGCGCCTCGATCATGGCGGCGACCGCGTCGCGGCCCGCGTTCAGGGTGATCGAGATGCGCAGCCGCGCCGTACCCTCGGGCACCGTCGGCGGCCGGATGCCGCGCACATCGAACCCTCGCCCGCACATCGCCTCGGCGAGCCGCAGCGCGCGCGCGCCTTCGCCCACCACCACGGGCAGTATCTGCGAGCCGCTCGCGGGCAGCGAACAGCGCTGCGCGAGGCTGCGGTTGGCGAAATCCATGAGCGCAGCGAGCGCCTCGCGCCGCTGCGGCTGCTCGCGCAGCACCCGCAGCGCGGCGCGCACCGCCACCGCCATCAGGGGCGAGGGCGCGGTGGCGTAGATGAAGGGCCGGCTGCGGTTGACCAGGTAATCGACCAGCGGCGCCGGCGCGCACACCAGCGCGCCCATCGCGCCCAGCGCCTTGCCGCAGGTGTGCACGCAGATCACGTCCTCGCGCCCCTCGAGCCCTGCCGCGAGGCCGCGGCCGTCCGGACCGAACACGCCGGTGGCGTGCGCCTCGTCGATGATCAGCATCGCCTCGCGCCGCGCGGCGATATCCGCGAGGTCGGCGAGCGGCGCGCGGTCCCCGTCCATGCTGTACAGGCTCTCCACCACGATCCACGGCCGCCCCTCGCCTCCGGCCGCACGCCAGGCGGCGATGCGCCCGTCCACCGACTGCGCGTCGTTGTGTCGCGCGGTCACGCATTGCGCGGCGCCGGCGCGCATGCCCTCGCGGCAGCTCGCGTGGATCAGCTCGTCGTGCACCACCAGGTCCTCGCGCCGCGGCAGCAGCGACAGGAGCGCGTAGTTGGCGAGAAAGCCGCCGCCGAAATACAGCGCCGCCCCGCAGCGGAAGAAGGCCGCGGCTTCGGCCTCCAGCGCCTCGTGCTCGGGATGGTTGCCGCGCAAGAGGCGCGATCCGCCGGCGCCGGCGGGCACCCCCGCCTCGAGCGCCGCGGCGAGCGCGTCCCGCAGCGCCGGATCGCCGGCGAGCGCCAGGTAGTCGTTCGAGGTGAAGTCGATGCCCGCGCGCGGCGCGAGGCTGCGGCGGCGCCCGCGATGCGCCAGCGCCGCCAGCGCACGCTCGTAGCGCTCCACCGGCCCGGCTCAGCCCGTGGGACCCGGCGCGGGCAGGCCGCCGATCCCCAGCCGATCGAGGAGCGCCTCGTCGGCGCCGGGCTGCGGATTGCCCGCGGTGAGCAGCCGCTCGCCGACGAAGATGGAATTCGCGCCGGCGAAGAAGCACAGCGCCTGCAACTCGTCGCTCATGCGCGTGCGGCCCGCCGAGAGGCGAACCAGCGAGCGCGGCATCAGGATGCGCGCCAGCGCCACGGTGCGAACGAACTCGATCGAATCCAGCGGCGGCTGCGAGGCGAGCGGCGTGCCCTCGATCGGCACCAGCATGTTGATCGGCACCGACTCGGGCGGCTCGGGGAAGTTGGCGAGCACGACGAGCATGCCGATGCGGTCCTCGGCCGTCTCGCCCATGCCGACGATGCCGCCGCAACATAACGCGATGCCGGCCTCGCGGACCCGTTCCAGGGTGCGCAGGCGGTCTTCGAAGCTGCGCGTGGAGACGATCCGGACGTAATGGCCGGGGGAGGTGTCGATGTTGTGGTTGTAGTAGTCCAGGCCCGCACGCTTGAGCCTGCGCGCCTGTTCGCCGGAGAGCATGCCGAGCGTGGCGCAGGTCTCCAGGCCGAGCGCCTTCACCCCCTCGATCATGGCGCACACCGCATCCATGTCGCGCTCCCTGGGTTCGCGCCAGGCCGCCCCCAGGCAGTAGCGGGTCGCGCCGCCGTCGCGCGCGCGCCGCGCCTCCCCGAGCACCGCCTCCAGCGCCATCAGCTGGGTGGCGCGCACGCCGCTCGCGTGGTGCGCGGACTGGCTGCAGTAGCCGCAATCCTCCGGGCAGCCGCCGGTCTTGACGCTCAGCAGCCGGCTCTTCTGCACCTTGTTGGGGTCGAAGTGCCGGCGGTGGACCGAGTGCGCATGAAACAGCAGATCGTTGAAGGGCTGAGCGTAGATCGCGGCCGCCTCGCCGGGAGTCCAGGCAGGGCGAGCGCTATCCGCAAGGCTGGGGGAGACCATGGCCGCATTGTAGGGAAGCTGCGCGCTACCGGCTTCGCCCGATGGGGCCAACGCCCGCCAGGCGCGGCTGCCGCACGGGCGCACGTGTCGTGACAAAGTGACGCTCGCCGGGGTGTACGCCACCGGCCGCGCCGTGTTTCGGGCGCGAGCGGTGTGTTATCTTCTGCGCTCGATTCGCCGCGGGCGAGTTCCGAACCGCATCACCCTTCGACGAGGAGCGACGCTCATGAGATTTCCCATCCCGGTTGCGATTCTCGGGGCACTTGTGTCGAGCCTTCTTTGCGTTCATGGCGCCTGGTCACAGGGCCCGTTCGGTTACAAGGCCGGCGGCGCGGACGCGCCGGTCAGCGGCTCGGCCGGCCCGGACGGCGCCTCCTCGAACGCCGCGCCCTCACTGGAGAAGTGCGGCAAGCCTTTCGGCACCATCGCCGTGGTCGAGCCGCAGGCCCAGATCGCCGCGGCGCTCGCGCGCTACAACCTGCCCGCGCCGACCGCACTCCTGCGGCTGATGATCCAGCAGTCCAACTGCTTCCAGGTGGTGGAGCGCGGCATGGCGATGCAGAACATCATGCAGGAGCGCGCGCTCGCCCAGGCGGGCCAGCTCCAGTCGGACTCCAACATCGGCAAGGGCCAGCTCGCCACGGCCGACTTCCTGCTCACACCGCAAGTCGCCTTCAGCGAGAACAACGCCGGCGGCGCGGGGCTCGCGGCGGTGGGCAGCCTGTTCGGCGCGCTCGGCCGCACCGTGGGCGCGGTGGCGGGCGGCATGAAGTTCCGGCAGGCGCAGACCACGCTGCTGATGTCGGACGCGCGCTCGGGGATCCAGGTCGCTGCGGCCGAAGGCAACGTCGAGAAGGCCGACTGGGCGGTGGGCGGGTTCCTCGGCGGCGTGGGCGCCGGCGCCTACACCAACACAGCCGAAGGCAAGGTGGTGGCGGCGGCGCTGCTGGACAACTACAACAACATCGTTCGCGCCATCCGCAACCAGCCTTCCCTCATCCAGGCGCGGCCCTCGACCGCCTCGCAGCAGAACGCCGCGGCCTCGGTGCAGGCGGGCGACGGACTGAACGCGGGCGACGTGATCATGCCCAAGATCGCCGGCATCCGGCTGCTCGCGGGCGCGAATGCCTCGGCCAACGTTCTGTCCACGCTCAGGCGCGATGACGAACTCGTGTATCTGGGCGCCAAGGAGGGCGCGTTCATCAAGGTGCAGGGTTCGGGCGGCGAGGGCTGGGTGGATTCGAGGATGGTCTCGAAGGTGCGCTGACGCCCCACCCGCGCATTCCATGCGTCAAGGTGCCTCGGCCGAAGGCCGAACGGCACGGCCTTGCGCGCATGGGGCGCGTGACCCCCGCCAGGACGGGCGCCGCTGCAGCACAGGCGACTCACGCGAGACCAACCACAGAGCGGCCGCTGCAGAGGCCCGATTCCAGGGCAGGAGCCGTTCACGCCGGCTTGCGCGCGAGGAAAGTGTAGCCGTAGACCTCGAAGCGTCTGGCGTTCTTCTCGCCGCGAGCGTCCGCGAAGGTGTCGAACGGCGCGCTGATCCGGATATCCACGAAGCCCGCCGCCGCCAGAAGCGCCTGCCAGCCTTCGCACGGAAGGCCACCGGCGATTCAGGCGGTCCACAGGTCGATGTTGCGCACCGCCGACTCGGGCACCGGCCTGCCATTGGCGATGTCCGCGAGTTGCAGGCTGCCCCCCGGGCGCAGGACCCGCCACAGCTCGGCGAATGCCTGCGGCTTGTCCGGGCACAGGTTGACCACGCCGTTGCTGATCACGACGTCCGCCCAACCGTCCTCGACCGGGAGTTCCTCGATGATCCCTTCCCGGAACTCGATGTTCTCGAATCCCATGAGCCTTGCGCTCGAGTGCGACTTGTCCAACATTTCCCGGAGCATGTCCACGCCGACGACACGGCCGCCGGGTCCGACCTGGTGGCGCGCAATGAAGGTGTCGAAGCCGCCGCCGGAACCGGCGTCGACGACCCTCTCGCCGGGAGGCAGCCGCCGCAGCACGAACGGGTTCGCCACCCCCGCGAAGGATTCGACGGCCACGTCCGGCATCGCATCGGCCACCGCCTGCTCGTAGCCCAGGCGCTTCGCGAGCGGGCGGCCGGTATGGAAATGATGCTCGCCGTGGGGATTGCATGCGACGTCGCGGTACTTCTTCCTGACCTCTTCCCGCAGCGTCGCTGCGTCAACTGCCGGTTCATGTGTCGTCACCTTCTGTCCTCCTCGTGTGGTCACTGCAAGCCGTTACCCCACCTTGCACAGACAGTACAGGAACTGCTGCGTCGTCCCTAAAGGCGTTGTGTGTGCTTCGGTGGCGCTTTCCAGGAGCCGGAACCGACTGCCGAATTCGTGGTGGAGGGACTCGGCGTCGTAGCGAACGACGTCCAGGCCGCTGCACTTCGTCGGGCCTTGCGATCCGAAGGTGGCGACGAGAACATGACCGCCCGGCCTCACGCTGCGTGCCGCCTGGGCCACGTAGGCGGTTCGCGCCGCCCGATCGGTCAGGAAGTGGAATAAGGCCCGGTCGTGCCAGACGTCATAGCGACGCGGTTCGATCGCCGCGTTGACGATATCCCCGACGATCCAGTGGATCCTGCCGGCTGATTCCCCCAGCCGCTTGCGTGCGACTTCGAGGGCCGTCTCCGAGATGTCCAGCACGCTCAAGTCGCGGTACCCCGCGCCGAGCAGGTCGTCCACCAGCGTGGACTCGCCGCCTCCGATGTCGATGATGGCGCTCGAAAGACTCCCCGCGACGCGCTGAATCATGAACATCGACCGGTCCAGGTGCGGCCGGTACCAGCTCAGCGCCTCCGGCACCTTGGTCCGGTGGACGTTCTCCCAGTGGAACTTCAGGTCCGCGCCCATCGGCTGCCTCTCGCAGCCTGCGCTGTCCCGGCGAGCGACGCGACCGGAAGTCCGGCGGCCTTCCACTCGGGGAAGCCGTCCTCCAGTCGCCTTGCCTGGTAGCCGCGCCCGCGAAGCAGCGCCACCGCTTCGAACGACAGGACGCAGTAGGCGCCCCGGCAGTAGGCGACGACCTCGCGGCTCTTCGGAATCTCGCACAGTCGGCGCGACAGTTCGCGCAGCGGAATATTGCGCGCCCTTGGCAGATGGCCGGCGGCGAACTCGTCTTCGGGACGCACGTCAAGCACGGTGACCAGCCCCGTTCGGAGGCGCTCGACGAGCTCTCGACGGGTCACCGGCTCCAGTGCGTCGCGCGCGCGGAAGTATCCGTCGATCACCGCCCGCACTTCGGCGCATCTGCGCTCGGCGAGGCGCCGCAGCGCGCCCGTCAGATCGAGGACCGCCGGATCGCTCAAGCGGTACAGGACGCGCTTGCCGTCGCGCCGGGATTCGAGCAGCCCGGCCTCGCGCATAAGCCGCAGGTGCTGCGAGGCGTTGGCGAAGGAGAGTCCCGCGCGCTCGGCAAGCGACTCGACGCTGCGCTCGCCCTGGGCGAGCAGCTCGATCATCTCCAGCCGATGGCCATGCGCGACGGCCTTGCCGACCGCGGCGAGGCCGGCGAAAACGGCACCCTTCGAGCTGCGCCTGGACACGCGATGCCTGCCGTTGCAATCATTCAAGTAAACCATTGAATGACAGCCGTCGCGGCTTGTCAAGCGGATGGGTGCGATGCACTGCTGCGGCGCCGCTTTCGACAAGCTACCGGCGCAATGGACGCTCGATCGTCCCCGACCTTTCTCGATCCGAAGACCCGTTGCATCGGGGCGATGCAGGGTCCCCTGCATGCCTTCGAGCAGATAGGGCGCCAGCACCCACGGAACTTGGGCGCACGCCGCGGGGCCGACGGCAGTCCATCGCCTGCTTTGCAGGTCCGGGATTCTTGCCCGAAGGCCGTTCCGGGCATCGGGGCGCGTCAACCCCCACTCGTCCCTCCCCCGGTGGCGCTGAGCAAGCGATGGCACCGGCAAGGACCGGCGGCTCGTGCGTGCTCTCAGCCGCGAATTGCGTCCGGCGGCCCGGGATCCCTGATCGCCAGGACGAACCCGATCGCGGCGAGGATGGTCAGTGCGGCGAGGATATCGAACGTGAAGGCGTACCCCAGCCGCGCGATCAGTACGCCCGCGAGGATCGGGCCGAGCGCTTCGCCCACGTCCCAGATGGTGCCGAACACGCCCATCGCGGCGCCCAGGTGCCGGCTGTGCGCGAGATCGGCGATCAGCGCGCTGGCCACCGGCGTCACCGCGGCTACGCCCAGCCCGAGCAGCGGCGCCGCGAGCAGCAGTTCCGCGAGGTCCTGGGCGCGGAAGATGAGCGGCAGCGCGAGCGCGCAGAGCACGAGGCCCGCGACGATGACCGGCACCCGGCCCAGGCGGTCCGAGGCGCGGCCGGTGAAGGGCTTGGCGAGGAGCGCGGTCGCCAGTTGCAGCGCCAGCACCAACGCGATCTCCGCGTCGTTCAGGCCCTGCGTCTTGGCGAACAGCGGTAGGAACCCCAGGAATGCACCAAAGCCGAGGTACATCACCGCTTCGACCGAGGAGGCGACGAGGATCGGGCGGGTGCCCAGCACCTCGCGCAAGCCGCGGTGGAACTCAGCCGCCCGCCCGCCTGGCGGCGCACCGGCGCGGGCAGCCGGCGAACTCGGCTCGGGCACCAGCAGCACCATGGCGAGGGCGGCGATCCCGAGCGCGCCCACGACGAGGTAGGGCGTCACGAACTCGCCGGTCGCGAACAGCACCAGCCCGCCCAGCAGCGGCCCCGCTGTCGCGCCCAGGTCGTTCGCAGAGGAGAACCAGCCGAGGCGCGCCCCGCGCCGCTCCTGCGCGATGGCGGCGACGTAGGCCGAGGCCACCGGGGAGAAGATCGCTGTCGCGAAGCCGTGCAGGAAGCGCAGCCCGAGAAGCTGCCAGGCATCGCCCGCGAACGGGTAGAGGAACGGC